>JAFEFH010000170.1 GCA_018240695.1 Pseudomonadota bacterium
GCCCCCGTCACGCCGTTCCAGCAGAATTGCTCCATCGTCTGGTGTCCCGAGACCATGGAAGGCACCGCCGTCGATCCCGGCGGCGACTTCGACATGCTGAAGCAGGCGATCGACGAGCAGGGGATCAAGGTCACCAAGGTCCTGCTGACGCACGGCCATGTCGACCATGCCTCGGCCGCCGGCACGATGGCCGAGCATTACGGGGTGAAAATCGAAGGGCCGCACGAGGACGACCTGTTCCTGATCCAGGACCTGCCGCAGTCGGGCCGGAAGTACAACTTCCCGGTCTACAAGCCGTTCGTGCCCGATCGCTGGCTGACGCACGGCGAGACGGTCACGATCGGCAAGCAGACGCTCGACGTCGTGCATTGCCCTGGGCACACGCCGGGCCATGTCGTGTTCGTGCACAAGCCGGCGAAGATCGCCTTCGTGGGCGACGTGCTGTTCAGGGGCTCGATCGGCCGCACGGATTTCCCGCGCGGCAATCACGATCAGCTTTTGTCGTCGATCCGCACGCGCCTCTGGCCGTTCGGCGACGACATCCAGTTCGTGCCCGGCCACGGCCAAACATCGACCTTCGGCTGGGAGAGGAAGACCAATCCCTACGTGGCCGACCTGATGTTCGAGGACGAGCCCAGCGAAAAGTCGCCCTGAGCCGCGGCCACGGCCGCCGGCACCGCGAGATCGGCGTTGGGCTGGCTCGCCTTGTTCAGCACGTAGTCGAGCCCATGACGCAGCATCTCCTTGGTGAAGCGCTGGGGCCGTTCGTTGAGCATCAACACCTCGAGCGGCGGACGCTGCGCGATCGGACGCGCGAAGGCATCGAGCTCGATCTCGGCCACCGAGTAGAGATCGCAGGCCATCGCGCCCAGCGCATAGGAGAGGCACTCCTCCTCCCAGCGGTCGGGCTCGCGGCCGAGCGTGTCGAGTAGATCGAGGGCGCCGACAAACGTCCTGTGAAGCCGGTTCTTCTGTTCGATGGAATGGTGTTGCATCGCGCCGTCCTCGCTGTCCGTTGGCGAGGCGCATATGATCGCGCGATCATGACGAGACAATGGCCGGCCGCCTTTGTCTCCGACTCTTCACAAAGAAGTTCAGTCCTTGCGTACGCCGCGCACACCGTCTGCGAGCGACTTGATGTAGGCGAAAACGCCCGGCACCAGCCCAGACGTAGCTTTGCCGTTGCCGTCGATGCCTGCTTTCACGCGATCGACGATGCCGGTGCCGACGACCGCTGCGTCGGCATGACGCGCGACCGCGGCGGCCTGCTCCGGCGTCTTGATCCCGAATCCCACGCCGATCGGCAACTTGGTATGGCGGCGGATACGTTCTACGTGACGGCGTACCGACTCTTCCGTCGCGGACGCCGTGCCGGTGATGCCGAGCACCGAGACGAAGTAGACGAAGCCCGAGGAGAATTTCAGGACGGCCGGCAAGCGAACGTCGTCGGTCGTCGGCGCCGTCAGCAGGACCGTGTCGACGCCGGCAGCGTCGGCATAGGACTTGATCTCGTCCGCTTCTTCCGGCGGCAGGTCGACCAGTATGAGGCCGTCGACACCGGCGGCGGCCGCATCCTTGCAGAATTTCTCCGCGCCGCGCTGGTAGACGAGATTGTAGTAGCCCATCAGGACGACCGGCGTGTCGTTGTCGGTCGTCCGGAAGCGCCTCACCATGTCGAACGTCGCGTCGAGCGTCATGCCGCCCTTGAGCGCGCGTTGGCCGGCGAGCTGGATCGACGGGCCGTCGGCCATCGGATCGGTGAACGGCATGCCGAGTTCGATCAGGTCGGCGCCGGCCGCCGGCAGGCCTTTCAGGATTTCGAAGCTCGTCGCGGCGTCGGGGTCTCCCGCCATGAAATAGGTGACGAGACCGGCGCGCTTGTCGGCCTTGAGCTGGGCGAAGCGTTTGGCGATGCGGCTCATCTCTAGGCTTTCATTCCCAACATCGCCGCCACCTGCGGCACGTCCTTGTCGCCGCGGCCGGACAGGTTCACGACCAGCAGATTGTCCTTCGGCAGCGTTGGCGCGAGCTTCTCGACATAGGCGAGTGCATGCGACGACTCGAGCGCGGGAATGATGCCTTCGAGCTTGCACAGGGTCTGGAACGCCGCGAGCGCCTCGTCGTCGGTCGCCGACACGTATTCGACGCGGCCCTTTTCCTTGAGCCAGGAATGCTCGGGGCCGATGCCGGGATAGTCGAGACCGGCCGAGATCGAATGAGCTTCGGTGATCTGACCTTCTTTATCCTGCAGCAGATACGTGCGGTTGCCATGCAGCACCCCCGGACGCCCGCCCGTCAGCGACGCGGCGTGCAGACCGGTCTCCACGCCCTTGCCCGCGGCTTCGACACCGATGATGCGCACCGACGGATCGTCGAGGAAGGGATGGAACAGGCCCATCGCGTTGGAACCGCCGCCGATGCACGCGACCAGGGTGTCGGGCAGCCGGCCTTCGGCTTCCATCATCTGCGTGCGCGTCTCGTCGCCGATCACGCACTGGAAGTCGCGCACCATTTCCGGATAGGGATGCGGGCCTGCGACCGTGCCGATGCAGTAGAACGTCGTCTCGCAGGTCGCGACCCAGTCGCGCATCGCCTCGTTCATCGCGTCCTTCAGCGTCGCAGCACCCGCCTTCACCGGCCGCACCTCGGCGCCGAGCATGTTCATGCGCGCGACGTTGGGTGCCTGGCGCTCGACATCGGTGGCGCCCATGAAGACGACGCAGGGAATGTCGAACAGCGCGCAGGCCGTCGCCGTCGCCACGCCATGCTGGCCCGCGCCGGTCTCGGCGATCACGCGCGTCTTGCCCATGCGCTTGGCGAGCAGCACCTGGCCCAGCACGTTGTTGATCTTGTGCGAGCCGGTGTGGTTCAGCTCCTCGCGCTTGAAGTAGATCTTCGCGCCGCCCAGCTTCTGCGTGTAGCGCGCCGCGTGATAGAGCGGGCTCGGCCGGCCGGCATAGTGCGTCGCCAACGACTTCAGCTCGCCCACGAAAGCGGGATCGACCTTCGCTTCGTTATAGGCCTTCTCGAGTTCGAGGATCAGTGGCATCAACGTCTCGGCGACGTAGCGGCCGCCGAAGATGCCGAAGTGCCCGCGTTCGTCGGGACCGATGCGAAAGCTGTTGGGTGTGTCGGGCATGGCTCAGCGTTTCTTCCTCTTGGCCGATTTCGCCTTGGCCTTGGGAGCGGCCTTCGGCGCTGCCTTCTTCTTCGCGGCAGGCTTGGCGGCCGCCGCCGCGCGCGGCACCGGCGCACGTCCCGCGGCTTCGGCCGCCACTTCCACGATCACTTCGATCTCGACCGGAATGCCGCGCGGCAGCGAGCCGACGCCGACGGCCGACCGTGCGTGCTTGCCGCGGTCGCCGAACACCTCGACGAACAGGTCCGAGCAGCCGTTGATGACTTCCGGCTGATGGCCGTACTCGGAGGTCGCGTTGACCATGCCCAGCACCTTCACGATACGCGTCACGCGATCGAGGTCGCCGAGTTCCGCCTTCAGCACGGAGATCAGGTTGAGGCCGGTGTCGCGCGCCAGCCGATAGCCCTGCTCGATATTGAAGTCGCGGCCGACCTTGCCGACCGGCAGCGGCTTGCCCGGCAGGCCGGGGCCTTTGCCGGCGAGGAACAGCAGATTCCCGGTGCGCACGGCGTTGACGTAGTTGGCCATCGGCGACGTGGTTTCGGGCAGCTCGATGCCGAGCTCCTTGAGACGCTGTTCGGTTTTCATGTCGGTCCTTCTAAAGCGCCTTCACCCGATCGAGGAAGGCCTTGATCCGTTCGATCGATTTCACACCGCGCGCCGCCTCAACGCCAGAAGAAACGTCGACAGCACGCGCACCCGTCACGCGCACGGCCTCGGCGACATTCTCCGGCGTCAGGCCGCCCGCGAGGAACCACGGCAGCGGCACGCGGCGGCCCGACAGGATGGTCCAGTCGAACGCCTTGGCGTTGCCGCCGGGCAAGGTGCCGGCGGCCGCGTCGAACATCAGCCGGTCGGCCACATCCGCATAAGCCTCGATGCCGCGCGCGACGTCGTCCGCGGCGGCGACCTTGATCGCTTTCATCACGCTCTTGCCGGTGCGTTCCTTGATCTCGGCAACACGTTCGGGTGACTCCGAGCCGTGGAGCTGCAACATGTCGAGCGCACCGGTCGCGAGCTTTTCGTCGAGCAGCGCGTCGTCGGGATCGACGAACAGGCCAACACGCATCACATCCTTCGGCACGTGCGCCCCCAGCACGCGCAGCGTCTCGGTCGAGATGTGGCGCGGCGACTTCGGGTAGGTGACGAAGCCGACATAGCGTGCGCCGAAGCGAACGGCGGCGTCCACCGTCTCCGGCGTCGACAGGCCACAGATCTTGGCCTCCACGGTCATAGGTCGTTGACGCCGGCCTCGCGCGCGATGGCTTCGGCGGCGTCGCGCGGATTGGCGGCCGTGTAGATCGGCCGGCCGACGACGAGATGCGTGGCGCCGAGATCGACGGCCTGGCGGGGTGTCATCGCGCGCTTCTGGTCGTTGGTCGCACTGCCCACCGGACGGATGCCCGGCACCATCAGCACGAAGTCGGGACCGCACTCCTTGCGCAGGGCCGCGATCTCGTGCGGCGAGCAGATGCAGCCGTCGAGGCCCGCGTCGCGCGCCAGAGCGCCCAGCCGCAGCACCTGGTCGGTGGGCTCGGAATTCACGCCGGTCGCTTCGAGGTCGGACTTGTCGAGCGAGGTCAGGACCGTGACGCCCAGCAGCTTGGCGCGCGGCAGGTTGAGCTTGGCGGCCTGTGCGCCGGCTTCCTGCACCGCCGCCCTCAGCATGTCGCGGCCGCCGCTCGAATGGATGGTGATGTAGGTCGGCGCCAGCTCGGCCACCGCGCGGATGCCGCCCGCCACCGTGTTGGGAATGTCGTGCAGCTTGAGGTCGAGGAAGAACCCGACGCCGGTCGCCCGGACCGGCTGCGGAAAGGCGTAGCGGATGCCGGGCGCCCCGTGGGCCAGGAAGAATTCCAGGCCGAGCTTGACCCCGCCGACGGCCGGCTTGGGCGCCCCGCCGATCGACTGGATCATCCGGGCCGCCCCCTCGAGGTCGGTGGTATCGATGCTGCAATAGACGGGGTTGGCGCGGTTTTTCATGGCGGCGGCAACCTAAAGGCCGCGCCCCCCGCCAGCAATCAGGAACTACGCACCCTGCGGACCGCGTCCTGCCAGCCGGCATAGCGGCGATCGCGCGAGGCCGCTCCCTCATCCGGCTTGAAAGCACGATCCAGGACCCAAGTGGCCGACAGGGCCTCCAAAGACGGCCAAAGCCCGGCTGCCAACCCGGCCAGGAAAGCGGCTCCCAAGGCCGTCGTTTCGGTGATTTTGGGCCGCTCGACCGGGGCGCCGACGGTGTCGGCGAGGCGCTGCATCAGCGAGTCGTTCACCACCATGCCGCCGTCGACCCGCAACTCGGCGATCTGCGCGCCGTCGCCACGCATGGCCTCGACGAGATCGCGGGTCTGGTAGCAGACGGAATCCAGCGTTGCGGCCGCGATCTCGCCCGGCCCCGAATCGCGCGTAAGGCCCAGGATCGCGCCGCGCGCCTCGGCATCCCAGTAAGGGGCGCCCAGGCCGACGAAGGCCGGCACGACATAGACGCCGTGCTCGGGATGGGCGGTCTTGGCGACACCCTCGACATCGGCGGATTTGGCGATGAGGTGGAGGCCGTCGCGCAGCCATTGCACGGCCGCGCCCGCGATGAAGATGCTGCCTTCCAGCGCATAGGTGCGCTTGCCGGCCAGCTGATAGGCGATGGTGGTGAGCAGGCGGCTGCGCGAATGCACCGCGATCGTGCCGGTGTTCAGGATGGCGAAGCAGCCGGTGCCGTAGGTCGCCTTCACCATGCCGGGCTTGATGCAGGCCTGACCGATCGTCGCCGCTTGCTGGTCGCCCGCCATGCCGAGGATCGGCACGGGCGCGCCGAGCACGTCGGCGGTCGCCACGCCCAGCTCGCCCGCGCAGTCGACGACCTTGGGCAGCATCGATTGCGGCACGCCCAGCAGCTTGCACAGCTCCGGATCCCAGGCGCCCTTGCGGATATCGAGCAGCAGCGTGCGGCTGGCGTTGGTGGCGTCGCTCGCATGCACCTTGCCGCCGGTCAGGCGCCACAGCAGGAAACATTCGATCGTGCCGAAGGCCAGCGCGCCCTTCTCGGCCGCGGCACGCGCGCCCGCGACGTTCTTCAGGATCCAGGCGATCTTGGTGCCGCAGAAATAGGGGTCGAGCAACAGGCCGGTCTTCTCCGACACCGTCTTCTCATGGCCGGCCCTCTTCAGCTCGGCGCAGTGATCGGAGGTGCGGCGGTCCTGCCACACGATGGCGTTGTGCACCGGCTTGCCGGTCGAGCGATCCCACACGACCGTGGTCTCGCGCTGGTTGGTGATGCCGATGCCTGCCAGGTCCTTGGCCTCGAGCTTGGCCTTGGCCAGCGCGCCGCGGCAGACCTCGACGGTGGCCCGCCAGATTTCCTCGGCGTCGTGCTCGACCCAGCCGGGCTTGGGAAAGATTTGCGGCAGTTCCTTCTGGGCCGTGGCAACGGGACAGCCCTGCGCATCGAAGACGATCGCGCGCGTGCTGGTGGTGCCCTGGTCGATGGCGAGGACGTGCTTGGTCGGGTTCTGAGCGGCCATGAGGCCGAAATTAGTGCGCCCGGGCGATGGCGAAGTCCACAGCCTCGAGGAGCGCCGCCTTCAGCGGGGAATCGCCGAACAGGCCGAGCGCATCGCGCGCCATCGAGCCGTAGTGGCGCGCCCGCTCCAGCGTGTCTGCCAGCGCATGGTGGCGCTCGATGAGGGTCTGCGCCTGGGCGAGGTCCTCGGGGCGCTGGTCGAGCTTCTGCACGGTGCGCTTCCAGAACTCGCGGTCGGCGGCGCCGCCCCGCAGGAACGCCAGGATCACCGGCAGGGTGATCTTGCCTTCGCGGAAGTCGTCGCCCACGGTCTTGCCGAGCTGGGCCTCGCGGCCGGCATAGTCGAGCGCGTCGTCGACCAGCTGGAAGGCGATGCCGAGATTCATGCCGAAGCTCTCGAGCGCGACCCTCTCCGCGCCATTGCGGCCGGCCACCATGGCGCCGACCTCGGCCGCCGCCGCGAACAGCTTGGCGGTCTTGGCCTTGATCACTTCCAGGTAAGTCGCTTCCGGCGTGCTGATGTCGCGCTGGGTGACGAGCTGCAACACCTCGCCCTCGGCAATCGTGGAAGAGGCGCGGCTCAGCACGCCCAGCACGTCGAGCGAGCCCACGTCGACCATCAGCTCGAACGACTTGGTGAACAGGAAGTCCCCGACCAGCACCGAGGCCTTGTCGCCCCAAACCGTGTTGGCGGTGGGCTTGCCACGACGCAGCTCGCTCACGTCGACCACATCGTCGTGCAGCAGAGTGGCGGAATGGATGAACTCGACGCAGGTCGCGAGCTTGATGTGGCGGTCGTCGTCGGCGTCGTAGCCGCACAGGCGCGCGGCCGCGACCGTCAGCAGCGGCCGCATGCGCTTGCCACCGGCGCCGACCAGATGGTTGGCGAGCTCGGGGATCAGCGGCACCTGCGAGCGCATGCGCGCCAGGATTTCCCGGTCGACCCGCGCCATGTCGTCGGCGCACAGCGACAGCAGGGGATCGAGGCTGGGAGCCTTGCGCTTGCCTTCGAGGGAGACGACGGTTGCCATGACGAAAGGATAATCTCCGCGAAGCCCGGGGTATTGCGACACGATGTCGTGAGAGGACGGGGTCGTGAAAAGACGGATCTGAAAGGACGTCGAAGAACTAGCATGGAAACGCCCCCGACCGAAGACGCGTTGCTGGGCGGCCGCGTGCGCCTGCTCCAGCCAGCCCGGGGCTATCGTGTCGCCGTCGACGCCGTGCTGCTGGCCGCCAGCATAGAGGCCGGGCCGCAGGACCGTGTGCTCGATCTCGGCGCCGGCGTGGGCTCCGTAGGCCTTTGCGTGGCCACACGCGTGCCCGGCTGCACCGTGGTCGGCGTCGAGTTGCAGCCCGCCATGGCGGCGTTGGCCGAGCGCAACGCCGCGCTGAACCGCCTGTCCGGACGCGTACGAACGATCGTCCACGATCTCGCCCAGCCATTGCCGGCCGATCTCGGTTTGTTCGAGCAGGTCGTCACCAACCCGCCATACCTCGCCGCCACCGTGGCCGACCCCTCGCCCGACCCGGCCAAGGCGCTGGCGACCGTCGAATCGAGCGCCACGCTCGAGCGCTGGCTGGCCGTATCGGCCACCGCCCTGAAACCTGCAGGCACCCTTACGATTATCCAACGCACCGATCGGCTCGAGGAGATCGTCGGCCATCTCGAAAGGCTTGGCCTTGGCGAGATCGTCACGAAGCGCCTGCCGCCGGCCGCGCGCGTCTTGATCCGTGCCCGCCGGTCCGCGCGCCCCAGCCGCCGGGAAGCGGCGCCGCTCGTCCTGCATCCCCCCGACGGCGGCTACACCGAGGCGGCCGAGACCGTGTTGCGCCACGCCGCATCGCTTGCCTTCTAGGTCCCGCACCGCGACAGTGCCGACATGTTCGAATGGATCAGAAGCCGCTTCCGCCGGGGCCCCGTCGTGCCGGTGGTCCGTCTCTCCGGTGTCATCGCCGCCAGCAGCCTCCTCAGCACCCGCGGTCTCTCCATCGAAAGCGTGGCGCCGCTGCTCGCCAAGGCGTTCAAGACGAAGGGCGCCAAGGCCGTGGCGCTCGCGATCAATTCGCCGGGCGGCTCGCCCGTGCAGTCGACCCTGATCGCGCAACGTATCCGCCTGCTCGCGCGCGAGAACAACCTGCCGGTCATCGCCTTCGTCGAGGATGTCGCCGCCTCGGGCGGCTACTGGCTGGCGTGCGCGGCGGACGAGATCGTGGCCGACCATGCCTCGATCGTCGGCTCGATCGGCGTGATCTCCTCGGGCTTCGGCTTCCATGAGCTGATCGCGCGCTACGGCGTCGAGCGCCGCGTCCATACCTCGGGCGAGAACAAGTCGATGCTCGATCCTTTCCGGCCCGAAAAGGCCGAGGACGTCGAGCGGCTGTCGCGCCTTCAGGCGGAGATCCACGACAGCTTCAAGGGCTGGGTGCGCGAGCGTCGCGGCGCGCGCCTCAAGGGCGACGATGCCGTGCTTTTCTCGGGCGAGTTCTGGACCGGCCGGCGTGGGCTCGAGCTTGGCCTCGTCGACAGTATCGGCGAGCTGCGCTCGACCTTGCAGCAGCGGTTCGGCGCCAAGGTACACCTGCCGATCATCGCCGCGCGCCGGCGTTTCCTCGCACGCTTCGGGCTCGGTTCGAGCTTCGACATGATCGGCCCCTCGACCCTGGCCGCCCTCGAGGAACGCGCGCACTGGCAGCGCTTCGGACTGTAAGGACCTGATCGATGAACCTCCGCACCGACCCGCATCCCGACGACATGAAGGCCACGCGCGCCTGGTTCGACGCGCTATCACGCTACTGCCAGGCCATCGACTACGAAGGCGCGCGCCCGATCTTCGCCGACGACCTGATCGCGTTCGGCACCTTCACCGACTTCATGCACGGCCAGCGCCTCACCGAAGAGAAGCAGTGGCGCAACGTCTGGGGCACCATCCGCAACTTCCAGGTCAAGCTCGACAGCGTCGAGGCCATCGTCTCGGGCGACCGGCTCACCGCCATCGGCATGGGCGTGTGGACATCGGACGGCTTCCATCCCAACGGCGACCGCTTCGACCGCGGCGGCCGCGCCACCGTGGGCCTCGGCCGCAAGAAGATCGGCGATCCGTTCGTCGCCACGCACACGCACCTGTCGCTCAATCGCGGCACGCCCGAGCGCAGCTACGGCAAGTTCACGCGCGCCTGACGATCAGGCGGCGGCACGCAGGATCACGAACAGGCAGGCCGCAAACAGGCCTGAGCCCAGCAGCATGCAGGCCGGGACGGTGAGCACCCAGGCCAGCACGATGTTGCGCACCGTCTCCCTCTGGAGGCCCGAGCGATTGGCGAACATTGTACCGGCGATGCCCGATGACAGGACATGCGTGGTGCTGACCGGCACGCCCATCGTATCGGCGAG
>JAFEFH010000171.1 GCA_018240695.1 Pseudomonadota bacterium
GTGGCGCGCCTGCGCGACGCCGGCATCCGCGTGTCGCTCTTCATCGAGGCCGACGAGCGTCAGCTCGAGGCCGCGGTGAGCCTGGGCGCGCCTGTGGTCGAGCTGCACACCGGGCGCTACTGCGAGCTGGAGGGCGCGGCGCAGAAGGCCGAGCTGGCGCGGCTGGCGAAGGGCGCGGCGCTGTGCGGCAAGCTCGGCCTCGAGTGCCACATGGGCCACGGCCTCAGCTACGCCGACGTGTCGCCGGTCGCGGCCATCCCCGAGGTGCGCGAGCTCAACATCGGCCACTTCCTGGTCGGCGAGGCGATCTTCGTGGGGCTGGAGGCGGCGATCCGCGAGATGCGCCGGCTGATGGACGCGGCCCGCGCGCGTGCGGCGGGGGCCGCGGCTTGATCCTCGGCATCGGCAACGACCTCTGCGATATCCGGCGCATCGAGAGTTCGCTCGCGCGCTTCAGCGACCGCTTCATCCGCAGAATCTTCACCGAGGTCGAACAAAAGCGCTCGGAGGGCCGTGCCGAACGGGCGGCCAGCTATGCAAAACGCTTCGCCGCCAAGGAGGCCTGTTCCAAGGCGCTGGGCACCGGCCTGCGGCGCGGCGTGTTCTGGCGGGACATGGGCGTCATCAACCTGCGCGGCGGCAAGCCCACGATGGCGCTGACCGGCGGCGCGGCGGCCCGCCTGGCCGAGATGACGCCGGCCGGCATGACCGCCCAGATCGATCTCAGCATGACCGACGAATACCCGATGGCGCAGGCTTTTGTGATCATTTCGGCGGTTCCCACCGTATGAGCCTTTTGCAGCGCTCCCATGCCGCGCTTCGGAAGGGAGACTTCCCCCTATGGCCCTGCTATATGCGCGGGCTTGTTGAACCGGACAGGCGATGACCAGCGTGGCAGAGCGGCGTAAGCGGGGGCAGGAACAGACCGGCGGGTGGGGCGAGACCATCCGCACGGTGGTCTATGCCGTGTTGATCGCGATCGTGGTGCGCACCTTCGCCGTCGAGCCCTTCAACATTCCCTCGGGCTCGATGATCCCGACCCTGCTGGTCGGCGACTACCTGTTCGTGTCGAAATATTCCTACGGCTACAGCAAGCACTCCTTCCCGTTCTCCGCCGGCATCTTCTCGGGCCGCATCTTCAAGCAGATGCCCGAGCGCGGCGACGTGGCGGTGTTCAAGTATCCCGGCGACCAGGGCCAGGGCCTGAACCGCACCGACTACATCAAGCGCATCATCGGCCTGCCGGGCGACCGCATCCAGGTGACGAACGGCGTGCTCCAGATCAACGGCCAGTCTGTCGAGCGCACGCGCATCGGCGACTATGTGAAGGGCGCGCACGGCGGCTACCAGAAGGGCACGCTGTACATCGAGACGCTGCCCGGCGGCCGGCGCCACGAGATCCTCGAATCCACCGACGCCGGCCCGTCCGACAACACGCCGGAGTTCCTGGTGCCGGCCAACAATTTCTTCGTCATGGGCGACAACCGCGACGACTCGCTCGACAGCCGCACGCGGCTCACGCTGCGCGACGCCACCGGCATGCCGCGCGAGCGCGACCAGCTCGGCTGGTACGTGCCCGACGAGAACCTGGTAGGCCGCGCCGAGTTCATCTTCTTCAGCCACGATCCCTCGGCCGCGGGCTGGACGGAACCGTGGAAGTGGCCGGGCGCGATCCGCTTCAGCCGCTTCTTCATGGGGATCCACTGAAGACTGGCGACGCCGACCGGGTGGCGCTGGCCCGCGCCATCGGCCACGACATCTCGCGCGCCGAGCTTGCCGACGAGGCGCTGACCCACCGCAGCGCCCTCGACCGCCAGCCGGCCCTCAAGGCGCTCTATCCGCACGGCAACGAACGGCTGGAATTCCTCGGCGACCGCGTCCTGTCGCTGGCCATGGCCGACCTGCTGATGCGCCGCTTCCCGCACGAGAAGGAAGGCGAGCTGGCGCGCCGGCACGCCGCCTTCGTGAAGGCCGGCACGCTGGTCGAGATCGCCGAGGCGATCGGGCTGGGACCGCACATCCGGCTCGGCGATTCCGAGAGCCTCGGCGGCATCGTGAAGCCCACGATCCTGGCCGACGCGCTCGAGGCGCTGCTGGGCGCGGTGTTCGTCGACGCCGGCTTCGCGGTGGCCGCGCAGTGCGTCGAGAAATTGTGGGACGACCGCATCGATCGCCATGTGTCGGCGCCGCGCGACGCCAAGACCGCGTTGCAGGAATGGGCGCAGGCGCGCCGCCTGCCGCTGCCGGACTATCGCGAGACGGGCCGGGAAGGGCCGCCGCACGCGCCGGTCTTCCTCGTCGACGTGGCGGTCAAGGGACATGAGCCGGCGCGCGGGCGCGGCACCAGCAAGCGCGCGGCCGAACGGCAGGCCGCTGCGGTTCTTCTCGAAAGGTTGGAAAAATGAGCGACGCGAAGACCCGCGCCGGGTTCGTGGCGATCGTGGGCGCGCCCAACGCGGGCAAGTCGACGCTGGTGAACGCGCTGGTGGGCTCGAAGGTCTCGATCGTCTCGCCCAAGGTGCAGACCACGCGCATGAGGGTCATCGGCATCGCCATGACCGACCTGCCCGACGGCACGCGCGCGCAAGTCGTGCTGGTCGACACGCCCGGCATCTTCCGCACGCAGAAGCGCCGGCTGGAGCGCGCCATGGTCGCGGCCGCCTGGCAGGGCGCGGAGGACGCCGATGTCGTGGCGCTGATGGTCGACGCCGAGCGCGGCATCTCCCAGGAGACGCGCGCCATCGTCGAGCGGCTGAAGGAGAGCAAGGCGCCGCGCTATCTCGTGCTCAACAAGATCGACCTCGTCGCGCGCGAGGCGTTGCTCGGCCTCACGGCGGAGCTGAACGCGATGCTGCCGTTCGAGCGCACCTTCATGGTGAGCGCGCTGAAGAGCGACGGCGTGTTCGACGTGCTGGCGGTAGTGGCGGGGCACCTGCCGGTCAGCCCGTTCCTGTACCCCGAGGACCAGGCGGCCGACCTGCCGCTGCGCCTGCTGGCGGCGGAAGTGACGCGCGAGCAGGTGTTCCTGCAACTGCATCAGGAGCTGCCCTACGAAGCCGCCGTCGAGACCGAGAAGTGGGAAGAGCGCAAGGACGGCAGCGTCCGCATCGAGCAGATCATCCACGTCCAGCGCGAGGGCCAGCGCGCCATCTTCCTCGGCAAGAGCGGCGCCCGCATCAAGCAGATCGGCGCCCGCGCCCGCCACGAGCTCGGCCAGATGCTGGAGCGGCCGGTGCATCTCTTCCTGCACGTGAAAGTGAGCGAACGCTGGGCCGAAGACCCCTCGCACTACCGCACCATCGGCCTCGACTACGAGCCCAAGTAGACTCTCGGGAGGTGGCGCGCATCGCCGGAGAGATCATGGGCGCTGGTTTAGTCGAACCCTCCTCCCTTTCTGGACGAGACCCCTCCGCCCCTGCGGGGCACCTCCCCATCTGAATGGGGAGGGAGGCGTCTTTTTTCTTTCCTCCCATTCATATGGGGAGGTGGCGCGCAGCGCCGGAGGGGTCATGGGCGCCGTTTAGTCGAAACGCCCGTCCATCTCGGGGCGGTGCAGGGCATCATGGATGGTCTCCACGACTCCCTCTGTCCGCCGAAGCACATCGTCGTTCCAGAAGCGCAGGACGCGAAAACCCGCGGACCTCAGGAAGCTGTCCCGTCTGGAGTCGTACCCGGCGCGAGCAACATGCTGACTGCCGTCCAACTCGACGATGATCGAGCCATCGAGGCTGGCGAAGTCACAAATATAGAGGCCGATCTGATGTTGGCGGCGGAACTTGAACCCCGCGACCTGTCGCCTGCGAAGCCTGCTCCAGAGAAGGCGCTCGGCGTTTGTCATCTCTTTGCGCAGTTGGCGGGCGTGGCGTTGCATGGGCGCAGCCCAGCAGATCGCTGAGGCGAAATTGTGGTGGAGATACCACTTTAACGCGCATCTTATGACCCCTCCGCCCCTCCGGGGCACCTCCCCATATGAATGGGGAGGGAGGTGGCTTTTTCCTCCCCATTCATATGGGGAGGTGGCGCGCAGCGCCGGAGGGGTCATGGGCGCTGGTTAGTCCAAACGACGACGCGCCGAAAAGCCAGGCGCCATCGGCCTCGAACGAATTAGGTGACCAAGTTGGGCGATTCGGCCGGTCGCGCCTATGATGGCGGCGATGATCGGGAACACTCCTTGGACCGCGCGCTGGAAGCGCGCGGTCCCGCATGACAATGCAATGACTGCACGTGCGTGCACCCGCTCGCGAGGGCTCGCGAGGGCTCGCGAGGAATCGGCGGCGGTGCAGCGGGAGCGGCGCTATCCGGCACTCCTCGCGAGCCGGCGTTTTTTTTCGGAGTAGGCCGAGATGGACTGGAGCGACCACGGCATCGTGCTGGCGGCCCGGCATCACGGCGAGACCGGGCTGGTGGTCACGCTGTTGACCGAGCAGCACGGGCGGCATGCGGGCTTCGTGCCGGGCGGCGTGTCGCGGCGCGCGCGGCCGACCTGGCAGATCGGCAACGTGGTCGAGGTCAACTGGCGGGCCAAGAGCGCCGAGCAACTGGGCAACTACAGCGGCGAGCTGCGCGACGCCCATGCCGCCAAGGCGATGGACAACGCGACCGAGCTTGCGGGCCTGTCGGCGGCCTGCGCGATCGTCGACGAGGCGCTGCCCGAGCGCGAGCCGCATCCGGCGATGTATGCGGGCTTCCACGCCTTCCTGTCGGTGTTGGGCCATGAGGGCTGGCCCGCGATCTATGTGCGCCTCGAACTCGGCCTGTTGCAGGAGCTGGGCTTCGGCCTCGACCTCGAGAAGTGCGCCGCGACCGGCGTCACCGAGGACCTCGCCTTCGTCTCGCCCAAGACCGGCCGGGCGGTGTCGCGCACCGCCGCCGAGCCCTATGCCGGCAAGCTGCTGCCGCTGCCGGCATTTCTATCCACCGGCGGGCTGCCGGAGGGGCCGGACGACCTGCGCCAAGGCCTCGATTTGACGGGCTATTTCCTCGAACGGCACGTGTTCTGGCCACACAACAAGCCCTTGCCTCCGGCCCGGTCGAGACTTATTGAATCGCTCCAACGCTAGACCCGACGCTAGAACAACAACGATCGCGGCGCGAACCGCGGTCAGACACCCCTCTCGATGGCCAAACGCAGCACAAACGTCATCCCGCTCGCCGCCGTGAAACCGGTGCAATTCGGACAGGCGCTCCAGGAGCGCTACCTGTCCTATGCGCTGTCGACCATCATGGCGCGCTCGCTGCCCGACGTGCGCGACGGGCTGAAGCCGGTCCACCGCCGCCTGATGCACGCCATGCGCCTGCTGCGGCTCGATCCGAACAGCGCCTTCAAGAAGAGCGCGCGCGTCGTCGGCGACGTGATCGGCCAGTATCACCCGCACGGCGACCAGTCGATCTACGACGCGCTGGTGCGTCTGGCGCAGGAATTCTCCGTCCGCTATCCGCTGATCGAGGGCCAGGGCAACTTCGGCAACATCGACGGCGATAACCCCGCCGCCATGCGTTACACCGAGGCGCGCCTCACGGCGGTCGCCGAGGCGCTGCTCGACGGCATCGACGAGGACGCGGTCGACTTCCGCCCCAACTACGACGGCTCGACGGAAGAGCCGATCGTCCTGCCCGGCGGCTTCCCGAACCTGCTGGCCAACGGCGCCGCCGGCATCGCCGTCGGCATGGCGACCTCGATCCCGCCGCACAATGCGGGCGAGCTGTGCGACGCGCTGCTGCATCTCATCAAGACGCCGAACGCGCGCATCGAGACGCTGGTCGACCTGGTGAAGGGGCCCGACTTCCCGACCGGCGGCATCCTGGTTGAGCCGCGCGAGTCGATCGTCGAGTCCTACAAGACCGGCCGCGGCGCCTTCCGCCTGCGCGCGCGCTGGACCAGGGAAGAGCTGCCGCGCGGCCAGTACCGGATCATCATCACCGAGATCCCGTACCAGGTGCAGAAGGGCAAGCTGATCGAGCGCATCGCCGAGATCATCAACGCCAAGAAGCTGCCGATCCTCGAGGACGTGCGCGACGAGTCGGCCGACGACGTGCGCATCGTGCTCGATCCGCGCACCGGGCAAGTGCCGGCCGAGCTGTTGATGGAGCAGCTGTTCAAGCTGACCGACCTCGAGATCCGCTTCCCGCTGAACCTCAACGTGCTCGACCGGGACAACACGCCCCGCGTCATGGACCTGCGCGAGGCCTTGCAGGCGTGGCTCGACCACCGGCGCGAGGTCTTGCAGCGGCGGTCGAAGTTCCGGCTCGACGCGATCGAGCGGCGGCTCGAGATCCTCGAAGGCTATTTGATCGCCTATCTGAACATCGACAAGCTGATCAAGATCATCCGCGAGGAAGACGAACCCAAGCCCAAGATGATCAAGGCGTTCGGCCTCAACGACAACCAGGCCGAGGCCATCCTGAACATGCGGCTGCGCGCGTTGCGCCGGCTGGAAGAGTTCGAGATCAAGGGCGAGCACAAGAAGCTGTCGGCCGAGCGCAAGGACCTCAAGGCGCTGCTCAGGGACGAGAAGCTCCAGTGGGGCAAGATCGCCGAGCAGGTGCAGGAGACCAGGGCGAAGTTCGGCCAGAAGACGGCGATCTGCAAGCGCCGCACGGAACTGTCCGACGCGCCGGTCGAGGTCGAGCATGCGATCGAGGACTTCGTCGAGAAGGAGCCGATCACGGTCGTGCTGTCCGACAAGGGCTGGATCCGCGCCGCCAAGGGCCATCTCGACGACAAGCAGGCGGGCGAGCTGAAGTACAAGGAAGGCGACGAGGCCAGGTTCGCCGTTCACGCCCAGTCGACCGACAAGATCCTGGTGTTCGGCACCAACGGCCGCTTCTACACGCTGGGCTGCGACCGGCTGCCGAGCGCGCGCGGCCATGGCGAGCCGGTGCGCCTGATGATCGAGCTCGGCAACGAGCAGGACATCGTCGACCTCTTCGTGCTGAAGGGCGGCCGCAAGTTCCTCGTGGCGTCGGACGCCGGGCGCGGCTTCATCGTGCCCGAGGACGAGGTCGTGGCGCAGACCAAGAACGGCAAGCAGGTGCTGAACCTCGCCGACAAGGAGAAGGCGCAGGCCGTCTCCGTCGTGCCGGACGGCGCCGACCAGATCGCGGCGCTGAGCGAGGGCCGCAAGCTGCTGGTCTTCCCGCTGGAGCAGGTGCCCGAGATGGGCCGCGGCCGCGGCGTGACCTTGCAGAAGTCCAAGAACGACCGGCTCTCGGACGCGCAGGCGTTCAAGCTCTCCGAAGGCATGCCGTGGGGGAACAAGACGATCGAGGCGGGCGAGCTCAAGTTCTGGCGCGGCGAGCGCGCCCAGGCGGGCCGCATGCCCGAAAAGGGCTGGCCGCGCGCCAAGCGGTTCAGGGGCTAGGGGCGAGCGATGGACTGGATGCTGATCGCCAAGACCATTTTGATCGGCTTGGTCGAAGGACTCACCGAGTTCCTGCCGGTCTCGTCGACCGGCCACATCATCCTCGCCGCCAAGGTGCTGCATTTCCAGGGGCCACCGGGCAAGGTCTTCGAGATCGTGATCCAGCTCGGCGCCATCCTCGCCGTCTGCTTTCTCTACCGCGCGAAGATCATGAAGACCGCGACCGGCGTCCTGGCGCGCGAGGCCGCGTCGACGCGCTTCGCCACGGCGGTGATCGTGGCCTTCCTGCCGGCGGCGGTGATCGGCGTGGCGCTGCACAAGTACATCAAGGCGCTGCTCGACAAGCCGATCGTGGTGGCGGTGTCGCTGATCGTGGGCGGCGTCGCGATCCTGGTGATCGAGCGCCTGGCCCAGCGGCCGCGCATCAAGTCGGTCGACGACGTCGACTGGAAGACCGCGCTCGCCATCGGCATCTGCCAGTGCCTCGCCATGGTGCCCGGCGTCTCGCGCTCGGGCGCCACGATCATGGCGGCGCGGGCTTTTCGCGTGGACCGTGCGACAGCCGCCGAGTTCTCGTTCTTCCTCGCCATCCCCACGATGCTGGGGGCCACCGTCTACGACCTCTACAAGAACTGGTCGACGCTGAGCTGGGAAGGCGGCGGCATCATCCTGCTGGGCATGGTGGTGGCCTTCCTGTCGGCCTTGATGGTGGTGCAGGCCTTCGTCGCGTTCATCAGCCGGCACGGCTTCGGCATTTTCGCCTGGTACCGCATCGTCGTGGGCGCGCTCGCCTTGGGGCTCATTCTGACGCTGCACTGAGGTCTTTTCCGACCTACTGCAACATGCGATAAACCGGCACTTTTTTGGAGGATAGTCCATGCAACGTCGTAAGTTCCTGCGCACTGCCGGTGTCGGCGGTGCCGCCGCCGCCGCGAGCGCGGCCGTCGCCGCCCCGGCCATCGCCCAGTCGATGCCCGACCTCAACTGGCGCATCACCTCGAGCTTCCCGAAGTCGCTCGACACGCTGTGGGGCGGCGCCGAGCACCTCGCCAAGGTCGTGTCCGAAGCGACCGACGGCAAGTTCAAGATCCGCACCTTCGCGGCCGGTGAGATCGTCCCGGGCCTCCAGGTCGCCGACGCCGTGCAGAACGGCACCGTCGAGATGGGCCACACCGCCTCGTACTACTTCTTCGGCAAGGACCCGACGTTCGCGCTCGGCACCGTCGTGCCGTTCGGCCTCAACACGCGCCAGATGGATGCGTGGCTGACGCAGGGCGGCGGCGAGCAGCTGCTGAACGAGTTCTACAAGGACTACAACATCTACGCGATCGCCGCCGGCAACACCTGCGCGCAGATGGGCGGCTGGTTCCGCAAGGAGATCAACACCGTCGACGATCTCAAGGGCCTGAAGTTCCGCATCGCCGGCGTCGCCGGCCAGATGCTGGCCAAGCTCGGCGTCGTGCCGCAGCAGATCGCGGGCGGCGACATCTATCCGGCGCTCGAGAAGGGCACCATCGACGCCGCCGAGTGGGTCGGTCCGTACGACGACCAGAAGCTCGGCTTCAGCAAGATCGCGCCGAACTACTATTATCCGGGCTGGTGGGAAGGCAACGCGACGCTGCACGCCTTCATCAACCTCGAGAAGTGGAACGCGCTGCCGAAGGTCTACCAGTCGATCCTGCGCTCGGCCTGCGCCGAGACCAACATGTGGGTCCGCACCAAGTACGACGCCGACAACCCCCGCGCGCTGCGCGAGCTGGTCGCCGGCGGCACCAAGCTGCTGCCGTTCTCGCAGCCCATCCTCGAGGCCTCGTTCAAGGCCGCCAACGAGACCTATGCCGAGCTCGTGGCCAAGAACGCCAAGTTCAAGAAGGTCTACGACTCGCAGATGGCCTTCCGCAAGGAAGAGGTCCTGTGGTTCCGCGTCGCCGAGAACACCTTCGACAACTTCATGGCGCGCCAGTCGGCCGCCAACAAGCTCTAGGCCACGGCCCCGAAACGATGAAAAACCCCGCTCCGGCGGGGTTTTTTATCGTCTGCACGCAGCGAGAGACTTTCCAAACCGAATTCCGCATGTCAGTCTGGCTGCAGCTCACCAAGAGCTGAAACGCAAAAGACACCCTGGGGAGGGATCAAGCATGGAACGTAGGAAGTTTATCAAGACCGCCGGCATCGGCGCGGCCGGCGTGGCGGCGGCGACCACGGTCGCGGCGCCCGCGATCGCGCAGAGCATGCCCGAGGTGAAGTGGCGCCTGACGTCGAGCTTCCCGAAGTCGCTCGACACGCTGTACGGCGGCTCGGAGCTGTTCGCCAAGGTCGTGGGCGAGATGACCGACGGCAAGTTCCAGGTCCGTCCGTTCGCCGCCGGCGAAATCGTCCCGGGCCTGCAAGTCGCCGACGCCGTCCAGAACGGCACCGTCGAGGCCGGCCAGACCGCCGCCTACTACTTCTTCGGCAAGCACCCGAACTTCGTGTTCGAGACCGGCCTGCCGTTCTCCATGAACATGCGCCAGTACTACGCCTGGCTGCAGTTCGGCGGCGGCCATCAGCTGATCAACGACTTCTACAAGGAGTACAAGTTCCGCTCCTTCACCTTCGGCGGCACGGGCTGCCAGATGGGCGGCTGGTTCCGCAAGGA
>JAFEFH010000172.1 GCA_018240695.1 Pseudomonadota bacterium
GCGCGCGGCTTCGAGATCGCCATCGAGACCAACGGCACGGTCGAGGCGCCCGACGGCATCGACTGGATCTGCGTCAGCCCCAAGACGCGCGAGCCGCTCAAGATCCGCCGCGGGCACGAGCTGAAGCTGGTCTATCCGCAGGCCGAGCTGCCGCCCGAGGACTTCGCCGGCCTGCCGTTCCAGCGCTTCTCGTTGCAGCCGATGGACAACGCGGCGGTGGTCGAGAACACCAGACGGGCCATCGACTACTGCCTGGTGCATCCGCAGTGGCAGCTCAGCACGCAGACCCACAAGCATCTCGGCATCCGCTGATGTGGGAGCTCACCAAATCCTTCCGCTTCGACGCCTCGCACACGCTCGACCGCAGCATCGAGTCGGAGGCGAGCCGGCGCATCCACGGCCACTCCTATCGCGCCGAGGTGACGGTGCGGGGCGAGACCGATGCGAAGACCGGCATGGTCGTCGACTTCGGCCTGCTCGAGCGCACGCTCGAAGCGGCACGCGACGGCCTCGACCATCGGCTGCTCGACCATGTCGAAGACTTGGGCCCGGCGACGATGGAAAACCTCGCGGCGTGGATCTGGCGGCGTCTCGCGCCGGTGACCAAGGGGCTGGTGAAGGTGACGGTCTTCCGTGACAGCCAGTCGGAGTCGGTGACCTATCGCGGCTAGACGAGGTAGAGCGCGATCCCCAGCAGGCCCGAGGCCACGATCGGCCAGGCCGGGTTGACCTTGGTCAGCATCAGCAACGCGAACACCACGGCCGCCAGCGCAACGTAGAACGGCGAGACCAGCGCCCCGCGCCCCAGGATGATCGCGCCCGCCAGCACGAGGCCGACGGCGACCGATCCCAGTCCGCGCTGGATGGCCGGACGCCACGGCCAATGTTCGAGGCGCACCCACAGGCGGCCGACCGCAAAGGTGAGAAGGCCGGTCGGCAGGATGAACGCGACCAGCGCGACCGCCGCGCCCCCGAGGCCCGCGACATGCGCGCCGACCGATGCGACCATCATCATGTTGGGGCCGGGCGCGAGCTGGCCGAGACTGTAATAGTGGATCAGCTCCGGAAAGGTCAGCCAGTGATGGATATTGACCGTGAGGTCCTTGAGTTCCGGGAACGCCGCCATGCCGCCGCCGACCGTCAGCAGCGAGAGGTAGGCGAAGACGCCGCCGATCTCGAAGAGCTGTTTCATGTGCCGCGCGGCCTGTGCCACCAGATCGCGACGGCGCCGACGCCGATCAGCGCGTAGGGCACCGGCACGCCGAAGCCCGCGACCAGCGCCGCCGTGATACCGGCGAAGACGTAGTCGGCGAAGCCCGCCAGGACCTTGGCGCCGAGCTGGACCATCACCATCAGGATGAGCCCGACCGCCCCCGCCGCGATCGCGCGCAGGAAGGCGCGCGAGACCGGGTCGTCGCCGCCCACGCCATAGGCGAAGGCGGCGGCCGTCATCAGCGCGGCGCCGGGCAGGCACATGCCGAGCGCCGCCAGGATCGCGCCCGGCGTGCCGCGCAGCCGATCGCCGACCAGGATCGACATGTTGGTGGCGTTGAGCCCGGGCAAGGTCTGGCTGATCGCCAGCAACTCGACGAAGGAGGCATCGTCCAGCCAGCGCTGGCGCACCACGAGGCCCGAGCGCAGGTAGCCGACGACGCCACCGCCGATGCTGGTGGCGCCCATGACGAAGAACACCCAGAACAGCCGGCCGAGCGAGGGCGGCGGACTCGTCCCGGTCGTGCTCACTCGTGGGCCTGCGGCGGGTTGCCCTTCAGGCGATAGACCGCGCCGGTCTTGGTGCTGGTGAGCGCCAGCCAGTCGGCCGCGACGTGCTGGAGCTCGATGAAGAACGCCTCGCACGCCGCGATCGATTCCGGCCGCAGTTCGTCAGGATCGCGAAACCGCAGCTGGTAGGCGAACTCGCCCACGAAGCCGTGGTGGTCGCCGCGCGAGCGCCATAGCGCGAGGTTCGCCGTCGCCGCGGTGTGGTGATGGAAAGACAGTTCGCAAATGTCCTGGAGCAGCTCCTCGACCACGGTCTGGTTGACCATCGAGACCTCGCCCGGTCCTTCGATCGGGATGCCGGCGAGGGCAGGGAAGATTGCGGCCAGCTCCTCGAGCGTCAGGCGGCCGAGCGATGCCATCGCCAGGCGCGAGGCGGCGGGAGCCTGGCTGAGGCCGAACTCGACATTGTGCGACAGCAGGCGGCGCAAGCCGCCGACGCGGTCCTTGAGCGGCATCACCTCGAGCTTGAACTTGACCTTGTACTTGCCGTCGATGCGCGGCCGCACGTCGAGCAGCTGCGCGCGCTGCATGTCCTCGCTGCGATACTTGAAGACGATCTCGGGATCGTCGATCGGAAAGCCGTCCTGGTAGGCGATGCGGCGGCGCATGATGAACGCGTTGTTGTAGAGATGGTACGCGCCGGTATCGAGGAACAGCACCTCGCGCACCTCGGGCCGTTGCAGCGACTTCGGCGTCGGATGAAAGCCCACGCCGGTCTTCTCGGCAGCCTCCTGGACGAGGCCCGCGAACTCCTTGAACACCTTCGCCGAGGTGAAGCGATCGGGCTTCAGGATCAGCTTGCACTGGAGGTAGCCGATCTCGTCGCAGCGCCGGCCGTCGGCGTAGGTGCCGGCATAGCGTTCCGACAGCCAGGTCCGTAGCGTGGATTCTTGTGAGCCGTGCGCCATCTTCTTCGTTCGCTCCCCGTGGGACGCATGGTGCGACATCGCACTGTGCAACGCCAGCCCTGCGATGGCACGATGGCCGCCACACCAGTGGAAGGAAGTCACACCATGACCACCCGTGCAGCGCTGCGGCAGCAAGGCGAGGATATGCGCCGGCGCCTGTTCGGCGACGACGACGGCGCGCCGGCCTTCCTGCGCACGCTGAATGCCGAGGCGAGCTACGGCGCGATCTGGAGCCGGCCGGGCCTCGCGCTGGAAGACCGCATGCTCTGCGCGCTGGCGGCGCTCGCTTCCGTGCAGCGTCTGTTCAAGTTGCGCCATCACGTGGCGGCGGCGCTGCGCCTGGGGCAGTCGCCGCGCACCATTGTCGAGGTGCTGATTCAGATCGGTATCTATGCAGGTTTCGCCGCCTCGGAAGAGGCGGTCGAAGCCGCCGCCGCCGAGTTCGCCGCCTGCGGCGTCGCGATGCCGGAGGAGCCCGCGGCCGACGATTCGCTGGAGACGCTGAGCGAGCGCGGCCGCAAACTGATGGAGAAGCTGCACGGCAATCGCGCGGGACAGGGCTACGCCGCGCCGGGCAACGCGGTGACCGGTGCGCTCTATCCATTGGCGATCCAGTACGGCTACGGCGCGATCTGGTATCGCCCGGGCCTCGACCTGCGCCAGCGCGCGCTGGTCGCGGTCGCGGCGTTCACCGCCTTGAAGCTCGGCCAGGTGGAGAAGTTCGGCGAGTCTGCGCTCAACATGGGATTGAGCCGCACCGAGGTGATCGAAGCGGTGATCCAGACGGCGCCGCTGTCGGGCTTCGCGCCGGCGCTGAACGCGCTCGGCCTGCTCAGCAAGGCGCTGGCCGAGTAGCTACTCGATCAGGCGCACCTTCACGTAGCTGCCCGGCGCATCCTCCAGCGCCGGCAGGCCGCCGTCGCCCGGCACGCGCGCGGGCACCTTGGGGCCGGATTTCTCCGACAGCCACTTGTCCCAGTCGTTCCACCACGAGCCCGGATGCTCGACGGCGCCGGCCTGCCATTCGGCGAGCGTCGGCGGGTTCTTCGCCGTGTCGTTCAGCCAGTGCTGGTACTTCTTCGCGCGCGGCGGATTGACGACGCCCGCGATATGGCCCGAGCCCGCGAGCATGAAGCGCACCGGCCCGGAAAAGAGCTGCGTGGCCTTGTAGACCGAGCGGGCGGGGGCGATGTGGTCGTCCTTGCCGGCCTGGATGTAGGTCGGGATCGAGATCTTGCGCAGGTCGATCGGCGTGTTGTCGAGCACGATGCCGCCCGGCCGTACCAGCAGGTTGTTCTGGTACATGTTGCGCAGGTAATAGACGTGCATCGCCGCCGGCATGCGCGTCGCATCGGCGTTCCAGAACAGCAGGTCGAAGGGGAAGGGATCCTTGCCCATCAGATAGTTGTTCACGACGAACGACCAGATGAGGTCGTTGGCGCGCAGCATGTTGAAGGTCGTGGCCATCTCGGTGCCCTCGAGATAGCCCTTCTTGGCCATCATCTCCTCGATGCCCGCGAGCTGGTCTTCGTCGATGAACACGCCGAGCTCGCCGGGCTCGGTGAAGTCGACCTGCGCGGTGAAGAAGGTGCAGGCGACGATCCGGTCGTCGTTGCGCGCGGCCATGTAGGCGAGAGTCGTGGCCATCAGCGTGCCGCCGATGCAGTAGCCGATCGCCGAAGCCTGGCGCTGGCCGGTCGCCTTCTCGATCGCGTCGAGCGCGGCCAGCGGCCCCAGCTTCATGTAGTCCTCGAACACCAGCTTGGTGAGCTCCTTGTCGGGATTGACCCAGGAGATCACGAACACGGTGTAGCCGGCCTCGGTCGCCCACTTGATGAACGAGTTCTCGGGCTTGAGGTCGAGGATGTAGAACTTGTTGATCCACGGCGGCACGATCAGCAGCGGCACGCTGTAGACCTGCTCGGTCCGCGGCGCGTACTGGATGAGCTGCATCAGCTTGTTCTGGTAGACGACCTTGCCGGGCGAGGTGGCGACATTGCCGCCGACCTTGAAGGCGTCCATGTCGGTCTGGCGGATCGCGAGCTTGCCCTTGCCGCGCTCGAAGTCGGTCAGCAGGTTCTGCAGGCCCTTGATCAGGTTCTCGCCCTTGCTCTCGACCGTCGCCTTCACGACTTGCGGGTTGGTCATGGCGAAGTTCGAGGGCGACATCGCGTCCATGAACTGACGTGCGTAGAACTCGACTTTCTGCGCGGTCTTGGCATCGACACCATCGACATCCTTGACCGTGCCCTGGAGCCAGCGCGCGGTCAGCAGGTAGGACTGCTTCAGGTAGTCGAAGACGACTTCGTCCTTCCAGGCGGGATCGTTGAAGCGCTTGTCGCCCTTGGCGGGCTCGGCCACCGGCTCGACCTTCTGGCCCATCATGCGCTGGGTCGTGACCTGCCACAGGCGCATGTACTGCTGCCACAGCTCCATCTGGGCCTGCACCAGCTTCGCGGGGTCGGCGATCATCTTGGCCGTGAAGTCCATGAAGGTCTGGGTCAGGCGAAGCGGGTCGGGCGCTTGAGGCCCTTCGGCCTGGTAGCGCTCCGAGAAGTCCTTCAGCAGCTTCTGGCTGCGCTCGGCGATGTCCTTGAAAGCCGCCTGCATCTTTTCCGATTCGGCGGCAGAAAGCAGGGGAGAACCGGCGGGAGAGCCATTGGGCGCAGACGTGTCTGACATGCGTTTCCCCTTACTAATCAGTGGCTTTGCGCCGTTTCTTGCGGTATTTTCAGCGTACCGGCAATCAGAGCTTGGGGGTCTTCCTGGGGCAGCGTCAAGCGCTGTCCTTAGGTAGGCTGCGACAAGACACGGGTCAAATTTCCTTCCATCCGCTAGAAGCGCGGGCGGCAGGGGACTAATGAACGAGCGGATGACGAAGATGCGGGGATATCGGGAGATGATCGGCGGGGGCCTGCGCGGCCGCCTGCTGCTTGGTGTCTCGACCATGGCGCTGCTGGCCGGGCTGACGAGCTGCGACTGGTTCGAGGGAAACACGCCCGTCAGCAGCAAGCAGGTCCGTCCCGGCGCCGACCGGGCCGTCATCACCAACGGCCTGCCGGCGGCCAGCGCCGGCCGTCAGTACGACGCCGCCATCGCGCCCGTCGACGAGACGCGCACCGGCCCGCAGATCGGTTCGATCGTCGCCGGCAAGGGCGGTCAGAAGGCGCAGCAGGAAGCGCTCGCCAAGGAATCCGCGAAGCGCGATGCCGAAGCCCGTGAAGTGGCCGATCGCCTCGCCGCCGAGCGCAAGGCCGCCGACGCCGCGGCGCAGGCCGCCGCTCCGCTGCCGGCTGCCAAGTCGACATCGGGCTCCTCGACATCGGGCGCCTCGACGGCGGTGACGGCGGAGGCTGCCGCGCCGCCGCCCGCCGCAGTGACGACGACGGCCGTGCCGCCGGTCGATACGCCGGCTGCCGCGCCGCCGGCTGCGCAAACCGTCACGACCACCGCCACGCCGCCCGCGACTGTCGCGCCGGCCGAGGTGGCGGCGCCTGTCGCTGTTGCCGCTACGCCACCAAGGCCCGCCGACCCGAACAAGGCTTTCGAGCCGCCGCCGGGCTGGGTGCCGCCGGGCCGCAGCGAACCCGTGAACACGACGCCTGTCGCGACGCCCGCGGCCGCGCCTGCGTCGCCGCCGGTCGAGATGGCGAGCGCGGCTCCGCCGCCGCCGGCTGCATCGACGACAGTCACGACGAGCAGCATCGCCCCGCCGCCGACAGCGCCTGCTGCCGCGCCGGTCGCCGAAGCGCCGGTCGTGTCGACGCCGCCGGCGCCCGCGCCCGTGGCTGTCGCCTCTGCGCCGCCGGCGCGTCGTGTCGATCCGAACAAGGCGTTCGAGCCGCCGCCGGGCTGGACTCCGCCGGGCCACAGCGCGCCGATCGAGACGGCGAGCGCGCCGCCGTCACCGTCGCCGTCGCAGCCCGTCATGGCTGCGGCCGAGCCGGTTGCTTCGGCGCCGGCCGTTGTCGCCACGCCGGCTCCGGCGCCTGTTACCGTGGCCGCCGCGCCGCCGGTCTACACACCCGCCCCCGAGGCGCCAGCACCGGCCCCGGCCATCGTCGCCGAGCCGCCGCCCGTCGAGCCAGCGCCGGCTGCGCCGGTCGACCTCCAGGCCGATATCGCGCGCGCACAATCGGGTTCGGTCCCGTTCAGCGCCATCGCCAGCCCGCCGGGCGGTCCGCTCCAGGTCGCCGTGATCCAGTTCGGCCGCGCCTCGTCGGGGCTCGGCGGCAACGACGCCAGCATCCTGAGCAAGGTGGCGCAGATCGCGAAGAAGAACGGCGGCACGGTGCGTGTCGTCGCGCATGCCGACCAGGACGTGACCGGTGCGTCGGCGGACCAGATCGAGCGCGGTAACTACGACGTCTCGCGCCGCCGCGCGCTCGCCATCGCCAACCGGCTAATGGCGCTCGGCGTGCCGCGCAGCGCCATCGTCGCGGAGGCAGCCTCGGATGCCGAACCGCGCTACGCTACCAACACGCCGCGCGGCATCGCCGCCAACCGTCGTGCCGAGATCTTCCTCGACCTCTAAGAGTCTGCCGACAAGTCAAAGCATAGTGGACAAAGCAAATGGACGATTCTGAATTCCACCGACTGAAGCGCCTGCCGCCTTATGTCTTCGCGGAAGTGAACGCCATGAAGGCCCGCGCCCGTGGCGCCGGCCAGGACGTCATCGACTTCGGCATGGGCAATCCCGACCTGCCGACCGCGCCGCATATCGTCGCCAAGCTCGCCGAAGCCGCCGCCAACCCGCGTGCGCACGGCTACTCCGCGTCGCGCGGCATCCCGGGCCTGCGCAAGGCGCAGGCGGCGTACTATCAGCGCCGCTTCAACGTCGATCTCGACCCCGAGACCGAAGTCATCGTCACGCTGGGCTCGAAGGAGGGCCTCGCCAATCTCGCGCAGGCGATCACGTCGCCGGGCGACATCGTGCTGGTGCCGAACCCCAGCTACCCGATCCATCCGTACGGCTTCATCATCGCCGGCGGCTCGGTGCGCCACATCCCGATCCCCGGCGCGCACTCGACCGAGGAGTTCCTGGCCGCGCTCGACCGCGCCGTCCGTCACACGGTGCCCAAGCCGATCGCGCTGGTGCTGAACTACCCGTCGAATCCGACGGCGCAGGTCGTCGATCTCGACTTCTACGCGGCGGTCGTCGACTTCTGCAAACGCGAGAAGATCTGGATCCTGTCGGATCTGGCCTATGCCGAAATCTACTTCGACGGCGTGCCGCCGCCGTCGGTGCTCCAGGTCAAGGGCGCGCGCGACATCGCGATCGAGTTCACCTCGATGAGCAAGACCTACTCGATGGCCGGCTGGCGCATGGGCTTCGCCGCTGGCAACAAGACGCTCATCCAGGCGCTGACGCGCATCAAGTCGTACCTCGACTACGGCGCGTTCACGCCGATCCAGGTCGCGGCCACGGCGGCGCTCAACGGTCCGCAGGATTGCATCGCCGAGGCGCGCAACACCTACAAGGAACGCCGCGACGTGCTGATGGAAGGGCTGAAGGGCGCGGGCTGGGAACTGCCGGCGCCGTCGGCGTCGATGTTCGCCTGGGCGCCGATCCCGAAGGACTTCGCGGAGCTGGGCTCGCTCGCCTTCTCGAAGCTGCTGCTGACGCAGGCCAATGTCGCGGTCGCGCCGGGCATCGGCTTCGGCGAGCACGGCGATGGCCATGTCCGTATCGCGATGGTCGAGAACAAGCATCGCATCCGCCAGGCGGTCCGCAACATCAAGGCAGTGCTGGCCGATCCGTCCAAGTCGATCGACCTGTATCTGCGCGGTGTTGGGGACAATATCACGCCCATCAAGGCTCGCGCCTGAAACCAAGCTGTCGTATCAGGCGTCCCATGAATCAGCCTCTCAAAATCGGCATCGCCGGCCTCGGCACGGTCGGCGCCGGCGTGGTCAAGCTTCTGGCCGAACACAATCGCCTGCTCGCGCTGCGTGGCGGGCGGCCGCTCAAGCTCGTCGCGGTCACGGCGCGCTCGAAGGCCAAGAAGCGCGACATCGACCTGTCGAAGGTTCGCTGGGAGCGCGATCCGCTGGCGCTCGCCACCGCGTCCGACATCGACGTGGTGATCGAGCTGATTGGAGGCTCGGGCGGCGTCGCACGACGGCTGGTCCAGACGGCGCTGCGCAACGGCAAGCACGTGATCACCGCCAACAAGGCGCTGCTGGCGCATCATGGCGCGGAGCTCGCGGCGCTGGCCGAGAAGAAGGGTCGCATCCTCGCCTTCGAGGCCGCGGTCGCGGGTGGCATTCCGATCATCAAGGCGCTGCGCGAGGGTCTCGTCGGCAATCGGGTGCGCCGGCTCTACGGCATCCTGAACGGCACCTGTAACTACATTCTGACGACCATGCGCGAGACCGGCCGCGACTTCGGCGCGGTGCTGGCCGAGGCGCAGGCGGCGGGCTACGCCGAGGCCGATCCGACTTTCGACGTCGACGGCATCGACGCCGCGCACAAGCTCGCGGTGCTGACGGGCGCTGCCTTCGGCACCAAGGTCAATTTCGACGGCATCCATGTCGAAGGCATCCGCCGCGTCACCGCGCTGGACATCCAGTTCGCCGAGGAGCTGGGCTATCGCATCAAGCTGCTGGGTCTCGCGCGCGAGACCCGTCACGGCGTCGAGCAGCGCGTGCATCCCTGCATGGTGTCGCTGAAGGCGCCGATCGCGCATATCGAGGGCGTGTTCAACGCCGTCGTGGTCGAGGGCGACTTCGTCGGCACGACGATGTTCCAGGGCCGTGGTGCGGGGCAGGGGCCGACCGCTTCCGCCGTGGTCGCCGACCTGATCGACGTCGCGCGCGGCCGCACGATGCCCGCCTTCGTCGTGCCGGCCGACCGGCTGGCCGAGGTCAGGGTGTCGCCGATGGCGCGCCACACCGGCGCCTATTACATGCGCCTGATGGTGCAGGACCGCCCGGGCGTGATCGCCGCGATCTCGGGCATCCTTGCGAAGGAGCGCATCTCGGTCGAGGGTATGCTCCAGCGCGGCCGGTCGCAGTCGGGCGATGTCCCGGTGGTGATCACCACGCACGAGACAGAGGAAGCGGCGATGCAGCGCGCGGTGGCGCGGATCGCCAAGCTGAAAGCGGTGGCCGAGGAGCCCTGCATCATCCGCATCGAGCAGTTCTAGGATCACGGAGGAAACAATGGCCGAAGTCGCCAAGATGGACCGCAACCTCGCTCTCGAGGCCGTGCGCGTCACCGAAGCCGCGGCGCTCGCGGCTTCCAAGTTGATGGG
>JAFEFH010000173.1 GCA_018240695.1 Pseudomonadota bacterium
GTGCAGTTCGGCGGCCAGACGCCGCTGAAGCTCGCCAAGCCGCTCGAGGCGCACGGCATTCCGATCCTGGGCACCTCGCCCGACGCGATCGATCTCGCCGAGGACCGTGAGCGCTTCCAGAAGCTGATCCAGAAGCTGAAGCTGCGCCAGCCGGAGAACGGCACGGCGACCTCGAACAGCCAGGCCGTCGCCATCGCCGAGAAGATCGGCTTCCCGGTCGTGATCCGCCCGTCCTACGTGCTGGGCGGCCGCGCGATGCAGATCGTCTACGACCGCGAGTCGGTCGAGCGCTACATGCGCGACGCGGTGAAGGTGTCCGGCGCCAATCCGGTGCTGATCGACAGCTACCTGCGCGACGCGATCGAGGTCGACGTCGATGCGCTGGCCGACAAGGACCAGAACGTCTTCGTCGCCGGCATCATGGAGCATATCGAGGAGGCCGGCATCCATTCCGGCGACAGCGCCTGCTCGCTGCCGCCTTATTCCCTGCCGGCGAAGATCATCGCCGAGATCGAGCGCCAGACCGAGGCGATGGCCAAGGCGTTGCAGGTCGTCGGCCTGATGAACGTGCAGTACGCGGTGAAGGACGGCGAGGTCTATGTCCTCGAGGTCAATCCGCGCGCCAGCCGCACGGTGCCGTTCGTCGCCAAGGCGACCGGCCAGCCGATCGCCAAGTTCGCCGCCCGGCTCATGGCCGGTGAGCCCCTCAAATCGCTGGGCGTCAAGAAGGCCAAGGGCAAGCACATCGCGGTCAAGGAAGCCGTCTTCCCGTTCGCGCGCTTCCCCGGCGTCGACGTCATCCTCGGGCCCGAGATGCGCTCGACCGGCGAGGTCATGGGCCTCGACATGGATTTCGGCCGCGCCTTCGCCAAGTCGCAGCTCGGCGCCGGCAGCCAGGTGCCGGTCGAGGGCGCGGTGTTCGTGTCGGTGAAGGACAGCGACAAGGCCGCGATGGTCAAGCCGGTGAAGCGGCTGGTCGAACTCGGCTTCAAGGTCGTGGCGACCGGCGGCACCACCGACTTCCTCGCCAAGCACGGCATCGCCGCGCAGCGCGTGAACAAGGTTCTCGAGGGCCGGCCGCACATCGTCGACCTGATGAAGGACAACAAGATCCAGCTCGTGTTCAACACGGTGGACGGCGCGATGGCGATGACCGACAGCTTCACGCTGCGGCGCGCGGCGCTGATGAACAAGATCGCCTACTACACGACGGTCGCCGGCGCGAAGGCGTCGGTCGAGGGCATCGCCGCCGTCGCCGCGGGAGAGCTCGGCGTCGCGCCGCTGCAATCATACTTCAAGGGCACTTTCTAGAGGCTTTTGTTCGAAGCATGGCGCATCGGGGGTGGAACCCGGTGCGCTGTTGCCCGTTGACGCCGTTCGAATCATTAAGGACGATCCCGTCATGGATAAAGTTCCGACCACCGCCGAGGGCCTGAAGAACCTCGAGGACGAGCTGAAGCAGCTGAAGAGCGTCGAGCGTCCCGCCATCATCAAGGCGATCGCGGCGGCGCGCGAGCACGGCGACCTGTCGGAAAACGCCGAGTACACGTCTGCGCGCGAGAAGCAGGGCTTCATCGAGGGCCGGATCATCGAGGTCGAGAGCATCATCTCGCGCGCCGAGGTCATCGACTTCTCGAAGTTCTCGGGCAAGGTCGTGAAGTTCGGCGCCACCGTGCGCTTGGCCGACGAGGACACCGACGAGAAGGTGAAGTACCAGATCATCGGCCCCTACGAGGCCGACCTCGCCAAGGGCAGCATCTCGATCACCTCGCCGATCGGGCGGGCGCTGATCGGCAAGACCGTGGGCGACACCGTCGAAGTGCAGACGCCGCGCGGCGCCAAGTCCTACGAGATCGTCGGAGTCGCCTTCAAGTAGGGCGATGCACCACGACGTCGAAGCCTTCTTCCGGCGCCGGCGGCACGAAATAGCTCGTGAACAGGTCGAACTCCGCGTCGCTCGCGGCGTATTCGTGCGTGCCCGCCGCATTGCGCGCGCGGAGCCGCTGTTTGCAGACGTCGTCGGGCACGTCGAGATAGTGGAGCCGGTGGGCGACGCCCGCCTGGTCGATCAGGCCGCGCATCCAGGCCCGGCGCTTCAGCGTGTTGGCCTGGAAGTCGAGCACGACCGTGACGCCTGCCTTGAGCATCGCCACGACATGCGGGCCGATGGCCTCGCAGAGCCGGGCGGCGCAGCGCGCATAGTCGTCGATCGTCCTGATCTCGCCGGGATAGAGCCGGGCCAGCAGGAAGTCCTCGTTGAGCGTCACCGTGCCCGGCGGCCGGCCGAGTTCGGCCGCGAGCGTGGACTTGCCGGCGGCGATCTTGCCGCAAATCAGGTGCAGCATGCGCTCACGCAGCCGCGGCGCTGCCCATCCCGCGCGCCCGGGCGCGGCGGCGGGCGATCAGGCGCATCGCGGCGAACTGCACGACGAACAGCGCGATCTTGCTGGCGAGGCCCCAGGCCGACATCGCGGCCGACCACGTCACCGGATCGAGCGTCAGTGCCAGCACGATGTTGAGCGCGGCAGAGCCGAACATCAGGACCGCCCAGACATAGCCGAAGACGAAGGCCACGTCGGACACCAGCTCGATCGCGACCGGCGGCAGGTAGCGGTTGAGCCAGCCCGGCCGCAGCATGTAGGCGCCGACCAGGCAGTAGATCACCGTGGGCTTCAGCATCACGAAGCGCGGATCGTCGGTCAGGAGGCTGGCAACGCCCGCCACGACGACGAGGCCGATGCTGATCCACTGCATGGGATCGATCGGCTGGCGGCGCGCCAGCATCCAGGCGATCTGGCCCACACCGAGCGCCACGCCGAGCGCGACGGCCAAAGTGAGGTTGTGCGTCGTGAGCAGGACGGCCAGGAACAGGAAGGTCGAGGCCAGGTCGAAGACCAGCAGCTTCGCGGCGTGCAGGGCGTGTTTCATGGCGGGACCTCTATCGGGTAACGCTGTGTATCAACGCGACGCTATAGATACACACTGTTCCCCGCAAGCGGGAAATTCAGCTCACGACCTTGATGTAGGTGTCCTTCATGACGATCAGCCCGCGGCGGAAGGTATAGAGGTCGCAGCCCAGCCACGACTGCTTCTCGCCGGTCCTGAGCGTGGCCGTGCGGTGCCACTCGGTGACGGCGCGGTTGCCGTGGATGAACTCGCTGGTGTGCGTCCACTTCACGTCGCCGCTGCCCGCGAACAGCGGCGTGAAGTAGCCGCGGATCGCTTCCTTGCCCTTGAAGCTCTCGCCCCAGTGATGCGGTCCCTTGGCGTTCCGGAACTCGCCGTCCTCGGCGAAGGAATTGACGATGCCCTCGACGTCGCGGCGCGCAAAGGCGTCGGCGATCTCGTGCAGGCGCTCGAGGGTGACGTCCTCGCTCACGCTGTCACTCGAGCGGGATCGGCACGCCGGGCGTAGCCTTGGCGGTACGGAACACCATCATCGATTTCACGTGGCTGACGTTGGGTGCCGAGGTGAGGCGGGTGGTGAGGAACTTCTGGTACTCGTCCCAGGTCTCCGCGACGATCTTCAGCAGGAAGTCGGCTTCGCCGGCCAGCATGTGGCACTCGCGCACTTCGTCCCACTTGGCGATCAGCTCCTCGAACGACTTGAGGTCGGCCTCGGCCTGGCTGTTGAGGCCGACCAGCGCGAACACCGACACGCTGTAGCCCAGCGCCTCGGGACTGAGTTCGGCGTGGTAGCCCTTGATGATGTCGGCGCGCTCCAGCGCCCGGACGCGGCGCAGGCAGGGCGGGGCCGAAATGCCGGCGCGCTCGGCCAACTCCACGTTGGTCATGCGGCCGTTGGCCTGAAGATCGCTTAGAATGCGCCGGTCGATTCGATCGAGCTTTGCGCGAGCCATCGGGTTTTCCTCCATTGGTCGCGGTCTATGCCAGAACCATGCCATCCGCGCAATAAAGTTGCGAGATCGACGCCTCGCCCTGTGAACAATTGCGCCCTGCGCGCTTATACCCGTGCAAATTCCCCCAGGTTTGCATATATGCTGGGAGATATGCGCAAAGCGGGATGCGAGTAGGTCATGGCAGCAGTTCATCGCAGTAAGGTCCTCATCCTGGGCTCTGGCCCCGCCGGCTATACGGCGGCGATCTATGCGGCGCGCGCGAGCCTCAAGCCGATGCTGGTGCAGGGCATCCAGCCGGGCGGCCAGCTCACCATCACGACCGACGTCGAGAACTATCCGGGCTTCGCCGACGTGATCCAGGGCCCGTGGCTGATGGAGCAGATGCAGAAGCAGGCCGAGCATGTCGGCACGCGGCTCTTCTTCGACACGATCGTCGAGGTCCAGCTCGACAAGCGCCCGTTCGTCTGCATCGGCGACTCCGGCGACCGCTACGAATCGGATTCGCTCATCATCTCGACCGGCGCCACGGCCAAGTGGCTGGGCCTGCCGACCGAGGAGACGTTCCGCGGCGGCGGCGTGTCGGCCTGCGCGACCTGCGACGGCTTTTTCTTCCGCGACAAGGAAGTGGTCGTGGTCGGGGGCGGCAACACCGCGGTCGAGGAGGCGCTCTACCTCACCCATCACGCCTCGAAGGTGACGCTGGTCCATCGTCGCGACAGTTTCCGCGCCGAGAAGATCCTCCAGGACCGGCTGTTCAAGAACCCCAAGGTCAAGGTGGTGTGGGACAGTGCGGTGCAGGAGATTACCGGCGAGAAGAACCCGGCGCCGCTGGTCACCGGCGTGCGCCTCAAGAACGTGAAGACCGGCGCCGAGCAGAATCTCAAGACCGACGGCGTGTTCATCGCGATCGGCCACTCGCCCAACACCGAGCTGTTCAAGGGCAAGCTCGCGATGGACAGCGAGGGCTACCTCGTCACCCGGCCGGACTCGACGGCCACCGACATCGAGGGCGTCTACGCCGCGGGCGACGTGCAGGACAAGGTGTTCCGCCAGGCCGTGACGGCCGCGGGCACCGGCTGCATGGCAGCCCTCGAGGCCGAGCGCTGGCTCGCGGCCCAGGACGCGCAGGTCGCGAAGGCGGCCGAATGACCGGCGAACGCGGCGAGGGGATGGACTGGGACAAGCTCCGCATCTTCCAGGCGGTGGCCGACGCCGGCAGCTTCACCCACGCCGGCGAGGGGCTGAAGCTCAGCCAGTCGGCGATTTCGCGCCAGATCGGCGCGCTCGAGGAGCAGCTTGGCGTCATGCTGTTCCACCGCCATGCCCGCGGCCTGATCCTGACGGAGCAAGGCGAGCTGCTCTACCGCACCGCGCGCGACATGGCGGCCAAGGTGAACACCGCCGAGGCGCTGCTGCGCGCCAACCAGGACAAGCCGGCGGGCCGCCTCAAGATCCACGCCACGGTGGGCTTCGGCTCGACATGGCTGACCGCCCAGATGCATGAGTTCATCACCATGTATCCGGAGATCGACGTCAGCCTGGTGCTGTCGGACAACGAGCTCGACCTCGGCATGCGCGAGGCGGATGTCGCCATTCGCATGGTCATGCCGCGCCAGCCGGGTCTCGTGCAGCGCCACCTGCTGACCGTGCGCAGCCACGTCTACGCCTCGCAAAGCTACGTCCAGAAGTACGGCAAGCCCAAGACCGTCGAGGAACTCGACCAGCACCGCATGATCATCTTCGGCGAGGACGCCCGCGCCCCCGTCCAGGACGTGAACTGGCTGCTGCGCGAGGGCAGTTCCGACAGCGCCAACCGGCTGGTCGTGCTGCGGGTCAACAATACCTACGGCATCTTCCGCGCGGTGGAGTCGGGGCTGGGGATCGCGTCGCTGCCGGACTATCTCGCCCGCGAGTCGACCAAGCTCGAGATCCTGCTGCCGGACCTCAATGTCCGCACGACCGACGTATACTTCACGTATCCCGAGGAATTGCGCCATTCCAAGCGAATCGCGGTGTTCCGAGATTTCCTGCTGCGCAAGGTGGCCGACACGAGGTTCTAGCAGACCCGAGCTTTCGTATTGCATGCGCCCTGAGAGGCATGCGCCGCTCGCATGCCAGTCCTCGAATCTTCGAACCTAACAATACAGCGCATGAGGCGTAATTTGCTTGCAGGTCTTCGACGCGAGCGGCTCTGGCCGCTCCCGCTCGGAACTCGGGATCCTTGTGATCCCACGTCTCCCAGACGTGAAGCCTCCCTGTTTGACTCGCCGGGCCTTTGGCCCGGCGTTTTTTTTGCGGGAAATCCCGCGATTTCCCCCTAAATAGCGCCGGCATGTTCTCCGAGGTCCGCCAAGCAATCCTGCCCATCGCCCTGCGCAAGCTACAGCGCCGTGGCGACCTCGAGCGTGCGGGCCTGCTGATCGAGTCGCTCGACAGGCACTGGACCGACAGCAAGCCGTTCGAGCTGCTGATCGTGGCTCCGGCGAACAACGTGGCGGCGTTGCGCGACGAGCTGCCGCGCTATTCCCGCATCGAGGTGTCGGTGCGGGCGGAGAGCGACTTTTTCGGCCGCTTCAGCCGCTTCTGGTCGATGACCGGCTGGTATCGCCAGCAGATCGTGAAACTCGCGGTTCCGGCGCGGCTGGGCTTCGGCGGCTTCCTCACTCTCGATTCGGACGTCTGCTGCGTCGGCGACTTCGATTCCCGGACTTTCGTCCAGGAGGGGCGGGCGCTGTCGCGCTGGGAGCCCAAGCGCCATCACGACTGGTGGAAGCAGGCCGCCGAGCTGACCGGCGTGCCGTGGGATCCCGCGACGCACGGCCTGTCGGTGACGCCGAACCTCCTGCACGGCGACCTCGCGCGCCAGGCCCTCGACTTCTTCCGGCTGGGCGTCATCGACCCGATCACCGCTCTGTCGTTCCGCGTGCTGCGCAAGATCGGCGCGATCCCGTGGACGGAGTATTCGCTCTACACCAGCGTGGCCGAGCGGCGCGGCAACCTGTTCGATTATCACATCCATTGGGATCCGTGTTACTTCCACGAGACGCAGCTCTTCTCCGAGCATTCGAGCGTCTGGGCCGCGACCGACTTCGACCGGCTGGCGAGCGTGCCGCCCGGCACCGACCCGCACGGCAAGTTCGTGATCGTGCAGAGCCATGCGCGCATCCCGCTCGACCGGGTGCGCGACTACTGTTTGAGCTTCGCCGGCTGAGCCAGGACCAGCGTCACGGCGGCGACGATCAGGCCGAGCGCCGCGACGTCGAGCCACGAGATGTTGCCGCCGATCAGCAGCGCGCTGCTGCCGAAGCCGACGCACGGCACGACCAGCGTCGTGAGCGAGGCGATCGAGGCCGGCAGGAGCTGGATGATGCGGAACCAGCAGAAGTAGGCCAGCGCGTTCGACACCGTGATCAGGAAGGCGATCGCCAGCAGGCCGCGCGTCGCGTCGGGCCGGAAGTAGGCGTGCGGCAGCCAGACCAGCCAGACGACGATCACCGGCAGCGTGCCGAGCAGCAGCTGCCAGCCGGCATTGATCGCGGGATCGCCCTTCAGCGAGTAGCGCTTGGTGAGCACGGTGCCGATGCCGAACGAGATCGCGGCGAGCAGGGTCAGGATGGCGCCGAGCGGCGCCCGCCGCGCCGCCGTCTCCTGGCTGACGATCAGCGCGACCGCCACCAGGCTCAGCAACAGGGACAGCGTCGTCTTCAGCGAGATGCGCTCCTTCAGCAGGAAGACCGCGAACAACGCCGACCAGGCCGGCATGGTGTAGATGATGATCGGCGTGCGGCTCGGGCCCAGCAGGGCGACGCCGGAGATCAGGAAGATCTGGAATAGGCCCATGTTGAACAGGCCGGAGACCGCCAGCGGGCCCCACATGGACCGCTCGGGCCACAGCGCGCCGCCGCGCAGGACGCCGGTCGTGAGCAGGATCAGGCCCGACGCGGGCAGGATGATCAGGCGGGTCGAGAAGAGATCGGCCGCTTCGAGCGACCAGCTCATCACCGGATAGGCGAGCCCCCAGGCGATCCAGACGACGGGCAGGAGGAAACGGGTCATGACCCGTCGTTGTGCTCGCCGATCTTGGGCGCGCGTTCCAGCCCGCCCGCCCGTTCGCCGTCGATGCTGAGCGGCAGGCCGTGGAAGAGGGCGTCGCTGCCGGCATAGGGCTTCTGGAACATGCCGAGCGCCGCCGTCTGCGCCAGCTCCAGCACCTGCGGCACGCTGTTGAGCGGCCCGTTGGGAACGCCCAGCGCGTCGAGCTTGGCCGACCAGTGGGCGCGGCTCTCCTTCTTCATGATCTCGGCGATCATCGCCAGCAGCATCTCGCGGCGCTGGAAGCGGTCGACATTGGTCTTGAAGCGCGCCTCGTCGGGCCATTCGGGATGGCCCAGCACCTCGGCGAACTTGCGCCACAGCCGGTCGTTGCCCGGGCAGATCATCAGCGGGCCGTCCGAGCACTCGAACGCCTGGTAGGGCGTGAGCGAGGGATGGCCGGTGCCCTGGCGCGGCGGCATCGTACCGGTCACCGAATATTGCGCGATGTGGTTCGACGCCCACATCAGTCCCGACTCGTAGAGCGAGGTGTTCACCAGGCTGCCTTCGCCGGTGGCCGTGCGCTTGGCCAGCGCCGCCAGGATGCCGATCGCCGTCCACATGCCGGTGCTGAGGTCGATGATCGACACGCCGACGCGCGCCTCGGGGCCGGACGGATCGCCGTTCAGCGAGATCAGGCCCGCGACGGCCTGGATGATCGGCTCATAGCCGGGCCGCTGCTGCCACGGCCCTTCGTGCCCGAAGGCGCCGAGATCGGCGTAGATGAGCTTGGGAAACTTCTTCGTGAGCGTCGGCCCGTCGATCCCGAACTTGGCCGGCACGTCGGCGCGCAGGTTATGGACGAAGATGTCGGCCGCGCCGATGCGCGCGATCAGCGCGTCGCGCTGCGCCGGATCGGCGAGGTCGCAGGTGATCGACTTCTTGCCGCGGTTCAGCGCGATGAAGCCGGTGGCGTCGCCCTCGACGAACGGAGGCCCCCATTTGCGGGCATCGTCGCCCTCGGGGCGCTCGACCTTCACGACGTCGGCGCCGAGGAACGCCAGGATCTGACCGGCATAGGGGCCGGCGAGGTTCTGGCCGAACTCGACGACCTTGATTCCTTCCAGAGGTTTGCGGCTCATCGCAGGTTGCTGCCCAGGATCTCGCGCGCGATCACCATGCGCTGCACCTCGCTCGGACCCTCGCCGACGCGGCGGATGCGCATCTCGCGATACCAGCGCTCGAGCGGCAGGTCCTTGGTCATGCCCATGCCGCCGTGGATCTGCATGGCGCGGTCGACCACGCGGCCGCCGCCTTCCGACGCGGTGAGCTTGGCGATGCCCGCTTCCATGCGGAAGGGCAGGCCACGGCGCGCCCGCTCTGCGGCCTCCAGGGTGAAGTGCTTGGCCGTGCGGATGTCGATCTCGTTGTCGACCAGCATCCACTGAACGGCCTGGCGGTTGGCGAGCTTCTCGCCGAAGGTCGTGCGCATCTTGGCCCATTCGACCGCCATCTCGTGCGCGGCGATCGCCACGCCGATGCAGCCCGCGGCATAGGGGATGCGCTGGCGCGTCAGCCGATCGTTGGCGACGGCGAAGCCCTTGTTGACCTCGCCCAGCACCTGGTGATCCGACACCCAGCAATCCTTGAACTCGAGCTCGGTGGCGTAGTGGGAGGAGCGCAGCGTGTGCACGACGCGGCGCACGTGGAAGCCCGGCGTGTCGGTGTCGATGATGAAGCAGGTGATGCCGGCGCGGCCCTTGGAGGCGTCGGTGCGCGCGAAGACGATGCCGTAGTGCGCGCGGTCGGCGTTGGAGATGAAGATCTTGGCGCCGTTCAGCACCCAGCCATTGTCCTTGCGCTCGGCCCGGGTCTGGATGGCGCGCGCGGGATCGCTGCCG
>JAFEFH010000174.1 GCA_018240695.1 Pseudomonadota bacterium
GAGATCGCGCCCGAGCTCGCTTTCTGGCGCGGTTCGTCCAACACGGTGAGCCGGGCGCTGAAGCTGATCGCCGAGGGCGCGCTGGACGAGAGCGAGGCCGGGGTCGAAGCCTTCGCCGGGAAGCTCGGCGTCGGCGGCCGCCAGCTGCGCCGCCTGTTCAGCCAGCATCTCGGCGCCTCGCCGATCGCCGTGGCGCAGACGCGGCGCGTGCTGTTCGCCAAGCAGCTCATCCACGACACACAACTGCCCATGACCGAGGTCGCGCTGTCGGCGGGCTTTGGCAGCGTGCGCCGTTTCAACGAGACCTTCCGCAAGCTGTTCGCCCGCCCGCCCAGCGCACTGCGGCGCAAGCAGGGTCCGGACAATTCGGCGCGCGAGGGCGTGACCTTGCGCCTGTCCTACCGCCCGCCCTACGACTGGCCCGGCATGCTCGACGCGCTGCGGCGCAAGGCACGCAAGACCGAACGCATCGCGGAAGGCACCTGGCACCGCGCCATCGAGCTGGACGGCAAGAAAGGCAGCGTCTCTGTCGCCCACCTGCCCGATCGCAATTCGGTAGCTGTCACCATCCACTTCCCGGAGGTCAGGGCGTTGCCCGCGATCGTGGCGCGCGTGAAGCGGGTGTTCGACCTCGGCGCCGACATCGTCACCATCGACAGCCACCTTGCCCGCGATCCCAGGCTCGCGCCGCTGATCGCCAAGCGCCCCGGCGTGCGCGCGCCCGGCGACTGGGACGACGAGATTTCGGCAGCCAATCTCGACAGCCGCGCGCCGGCCGCATGGCGCCCCTGGCACGCCTACGCCGAACAGCATCTGAGGCTTGCCGCCAATGCCGCGTGAGAAAGTCTCTTTCCTGATCGATCGCCTGCCCACGCCGGCCGGCGAGATGATCGTGATCGCCGATGCCGAGGGCAATCTGCGCGTGATCGACTGGACCGACCACGAGGCGCGCATGAAATTGATGCTCGACCGCCAGTATGGGCGCGGCAACTGGAGCCTGACGCCGGCGCGCGATCCAGGCGGCCTCACCAGCGCGATGCGCCGCTACTTCAAGGGCGACTGTGCCGTCATCGACAAGCTGCCGGTAAAGACCGAAGGCACCCCGTTCCAGAAGAGCGTGTGGAAGGCGCTCCGTGGCATCAAGTGCGGCAGCACCATCAGCTACGCCGAGCTGGCGCGCCGCATCGGCAAACCGAAGGCCGTGCGTGCCGTAGGGCTCGCCAACGGACAGAACCCGGTGAGCGTCGTCGTACCCTGCCACCGCGTGATCGGATCCAACGGCAGCTTGACCGGCTACGGCGGCGGCCTGCCGCGCAAGAAATGGCTACTCGAGCATGAGGGAGTGAAGGCATGAGCGATCTCAAGACCCTGACCGCGCTCAACCGCGACTACATCTCCTCGGTGCAGACCTCGAACGTCAAGCGCTTCGAGGAGATCCTGTCGGACGATTTCCTCAACACCAATCCCGACGGCTCGCTGGTCGACCGCAAGGGCTTCCTCGCCCAGATTACGCCCAAGGCGAAGATCTCCGGCCTGCAATGCCACGACGTCGATGTCCGCGTGATGGGCGATTTCGCCATCATCCACGCGCGCACCACCTACACCCTGCCCGACGGCCGCGCCGGCAGCGGTCGCTACACCGATATCTGGGCCCGGCGTGCCGGCACATGGCTTTGCGTGGCCGCGCACGTCACGCGCAACTAGGGGCGCGTGTTCACCACGCGCTGTGCCTCGAAGGCCCGCTTGTAGGCAGGCCGCGCTTCACCGCGCGCCAGATAGGCCGCGAGGTTGGGAAATTCGTCGAGCACGCCCGAGGCCCTTGCCCTCAAGATCACCGACACCATCATCAGATCGCCCGCGCTGAAGGCGCCGTCGAGCCACTCGGCATCGCCCAGCCGCGTCGAAAGCTGCTTCAGCCGGTCGCGCATGCGATCCAGCACCAGCGGCAGTCGCTCCTTCGTCCAGGGCTTGTCGTTCTCCAGGATCTTTGCCGTCATGAGCTCGAGAATTGGCGGTTCCACCGTGTTCACCGCAGCGAACATCCAGGCGACCGCACGCGCACGCGCATTGGCGTCGTCCGGCAACAGTCCAGCAAAACGATGCGCGATGTGCAGGACGATCGCCCCCGTCTCGAACAGCGCGAGACCGCCCTCCTCGTAGGTCGGAATCTGGCCGAACGGATGGATCGCCAGATGAGCGGGCTCCTTCATCGCCTTGAATGTCACGAGGCGCACATCGTACGGTTGCGCTACTTCCTCGAGCGCCCATCGCACGCGCGTGTCGCGCGCCAATCCCCTGCCTCCATCGGGCGACCGATCGAAGGCAGTAATGGTTATGGTCATCCTGACGCTCCTAACGCATACTTCGGGCCGTCAGCCCGAGAGGACGATGCCGCTTACGTTCAAGATCGACCATGACAGGCGATTTGTCCAAGTCGACACCGAGAGCGTGGTCACGCTCGACGAGGTCCTCGTCTACTATGAAGGTCTCGTGACGGGTAACGCCATGTCCTATCCCAAGCTGTTCGACACCAGCAACAGCGTGATCTCGCTCAGTAGCGAGGAGCTGATGACGCTCGGCGCCTGGGTCAGCGCCTTCGCCGAGCACGATCCGCGCGGGCCGATCGCGCTCCTCTGTACGACCGAGGAGAACGAGAACACGCTGCGGCGCTACATGAGCCTCGGCCGCGCCCGGCGGCCGATCAAGCTCTTCAAGTCGCGCACGCGCGCCATGAAGTGGCTGAGCGGCGAAAGCGAGGCCTGACCGTGCCGCTCCGTTTCAAGATCGATCATGCCCGCCGCTTCGTCGACGTCGAGGGCCGCGGCGTCGTCGGCCTCCAGGACATCCTCGACTATCTCGATGCGCTGGTGACCGACAACGGCATGCCGTACCGCAAACTGCTCGACCTGCGCGACGTCACGCCCAATCTCACCGACGACGACGTGATGGTGCTGGGGGCGCGCGTCAGCGTCTACGCCCACCTCGAGCCACGCGGGCCGATCGCGCTGGTGTCGAACAACGACGAATCCGATCTGTTCATCCGCCGCTTCATGAACCTGGGCGGCGCCAAGCGGCCGATCAAGCTCTTCCAGTCGATGGACAAGGCGCGGGATTGGCTCCTCGCAACGCCGGAGTCTTAGTCGGCCGCCAGTTCCGCCGGCTGCCGGTGCTGGCGCAGCCGCAACAGCGCCACCGTCGCCCGGTTGTCCTCTGCGCCCTGATAGACGACGCTGAACAGCGAACGCGCTCTGGCGAGTGCCACGCCAAATCCAGGTTGATCGCTTTCGAACGAGTCGAAGCCGCAGCGCAGGAGGAACGGCAGCTGGTCGCGCAGCACCGCGCCGGTCGCCCGCAACTCGCCGCGGTAGCCCATCCGGCCGCGCAGCAGGCGGGCCTGGCTGTAGGCCCGGCCATCGGTGAACTTGGGGAAATGCAGCACGACCAGCTTCAGCCGGCTCAACCGCATCGACAACGCGTCGGGCTGATCGGTGTTGGCAAGCGACACCGCCTGCATCGGCGCCTTCAGCCACTCCTCGAGCGGCAAAGGCGCCGGACCGGTGGCGTCCACGGGCTGGAGACTGCCCTCTCTATACAGCGGCATAGACGCTCTCCTTGAAGGGCTCGACGCCGATGCGGCGGTAGGCGTCGACGAAGCGCTCGCCCTCTTCCCGTCGATCGAGATAGGTCCTGACCAGCGCATCGACCGCTTCGACGATGCGATCCGCAGCTACGGCCGGCCCGATGATGTCGCCCAGCGCCGTCTTGCCGAAGTCGACGTCGCCGCCGAGGCTGATCTGGTAGAGCTCGACGCCGTTCTTGTCGACGCCGAGGATGCCGATATGGCCCACGTGATGATGGCCGCAGGCATTGATGCAGCCCGAGATCTTCACCTTGAGATCGCCGATGTCGTGCTGGCGCGCCAGATTGGCGAAGTGGTTGGAGATGCGCTGCGCCACCGGAATCGAGCGGGCGTTGGCGAGCGCGCAATAGTCGAGCCCCGGGCAGGCGATGATGTCAGTGATCTTGCCGACATTGGCCTCGGCGAAGCCCAGCCCCGCGAGGGCACGATACACTGCCGGCAGATCCTCGACGGCGACATGCGGCAGCACGAGGTTCTGCTCGTGGCTCACCCGCACCTCGCTCTGGCTGTAGGCGTCGGCGATGTCGGCGACGCCCTCCATCTGCACCGAGCTGGCATCGCCCGGCGGCGCGCCAGCGGGCTTCAGCGACGCCGTCACGATTCGGTAGCCCGCCAGCTTGTGCGGCGCGGTGTTCGACTTCAGCCACAGGGCGAAGTCGGGTTCCTCGAGCTTCAGGCGCTCGACCTCGCCCGAGATCGCAGGACGGTGCGGCAGCGGCGGCGGCGCGAAGTGCGCGGCGATTGCCTCGATGGTCTGCGGGTCGAGCTTGAGCGCGCTGTCCTTAATCGCGGCATACTCGGCCTCGACCTCCTCGCGCATCTTCTCGATGCCGATCTCGTGCACCAGGATCTTGATGCGCGCCTTGAACAAGTTGTCGCGCCGGCCGTAGCGGTTGTAGACGCGCAGCACGGCCTCGAGATAGGCCAGCATCTCGTCCTTGGGCAGGAACGCGCGCACCGTCTTGCCGATCATCGGCGTGCGGCCGAGGCCGCCGCCCACGATCACCTCGAAGCCGGTCTCGCCCTGCTCGTTGCGCCACAGGCGCAGGCCGACGTCGTGGATGCGCACGGCGGCGCGGTCGTTCGGCGAGCCGGTGATCGCGATCTTGAACTTGCGCGGCAGGAAGCTGAACTCGGGATGCAAGGTCGACCACTGACGCACGATCTCGCACCATACGCGCGGGTCCTCGATCTCGTCGGCGGCGGCACCGGCGAAGTGATCGGCCGTGGTGTTGCGGACCACGTTGCCGCTGGTCTGGATCGAGTGCATGTCGACCTCGGCCAGCATGGCCACCGCGTCGGGCGCGTCCTCGAGCCTGATCCAGTTGAGCTGGAGGTTCTGGCGCGTGGTGAAGTGGCCGTAGCCCTTGTCGTACTTGCGCGCGATCGCGGCGAGCTGGCGCAGCTGGCGCGACGACAGCGTGCCGTAGGGAATGGCGATGCGCAGCATGTAGGCGTGAAGCTGGAGATAGAGCCCATTGGTGAGGCGCAGCGGCTTGAACTGCTCCTCCGTCAGCTCACCCGCCAAGCGGCGGCGCACCTGGTCGCGGAACTGCTCGACCCGCTCGGACAGCAGCGTCCTGTCGTACTTGTCGTAATGGTAAAAATGCGTATCAGGCATAACGCACCGCGTCGGCGGCGATCGCCTCGAATGTGAGACCGCTGACGCGAATCTTCTCGCGCAAGGAGATCGGCTCCAGATCGCCCTGCTCGTCCTCGGCAACAGCCACCAGGAACGGATCGACGACCGAGAACGATTCGGCCCTGGCGCGCGCCAGCAACAGCTCGCTCGCGCGCTTGTCGCGCGCCAGCGCGGCCTGCTCGAGATGCCGGGTCCAGTGTCCCTTGTCGTCGAGGAACACCACGACACCGTCGGCGAGGCGGTTGGCGGACGCGACGGTGAGGTCGCCGGAGAGGTTCTTGGCCATCAGGACACCTTTGCGAGAAGAGGCTGAGCCGTCGGGGTCGCAAGCCGCGCGACCTCGCCGACGATGATGAGGCTGGGACCGGCGCCGCCAAGGGAGTGATGGGAGGTGGCGAGCCGCGCCAGGTCGGCGAGAGAACCGGTCGACACCCGTTCGTCGGGGCGCGTGCCGTTCTCGACGATGGCGACCGGCGTCGTCGCAGCGACACCGGCGTCCAGCAGACGATCGCGCACGGAAGCGGCTTCCGATGCGCCCATGTAGACGACGTGCGTCCGGCCGGCCGTGCCGCCTTCGGCGGCGGCGTGGCCCGACAGGAAGGTGACGGAAGAGGCGTGGCGCCGATCGGTCAGGGGAATGCCGACCGATGCCGCGATGCCCAAAGCGGCGGTGATGCCGGGCACGACCGCGACCAGCAACCCGGCGTCGCACAGCGCCTGGAGTTCTTCGCCGCCGCGGCCGAAGACGAAGGGATCGCCGGCCTTGAGCCGCACGACAGTTTGACCGGCGCGGACTCGGCGGATCATCTCCGCCTCGATGTCGCGCTGCGCCCAGCGGACATGGCCCTTGCGCTTGCCGACCGCGACCAGTTCGGCGTCGCGGCGCGCGCGGGCGAGGATCGCCGGCGGCACGAGATCGTCGTGCAGGATCGCATCGGCCTCCTGCAACAGCTGCGCCGCGCGCAAGGTCAGCAGGTCGGGATCGCCCGGCCCGGCGCCCACGATGTGCGCGATGCCGGGAGCGCCGTCGCCGCGGCGCGCACCGTCGAGTTCGCCCAGCACCACGCGGCGCGCCCCGGCGATGTCGCCGGCCAGCACCAGCCGGGCGGCCGGGCCCTCGACCAGCCGCCGCCAGAAGGCGCGGCGGTCCGCGGGGCGGGAGATCAGGGCGTTGGCTTGCGCGCGAAACGTCCGGGCGAGCGCCGCCAGGGCCGAAATCCGCTCGGGCAAAGCCGCCTCGATCTTGCCGCGCAACACGGTGGCAAGGGTCGGCGAGGCACCGCCGGTGGACACGGCGACCACGACGTCGTCGCGGTCGACGATCGCAGGCAGGATGAAGTCGCAGAGCGCGGGCCGGTCGGCCACGTTCACCGGCACGCCGGCCGCCCTGGCGACACGGTGGGCGGCGCGATCGCCCTCTTCCGTGCCGGTCGAAATGAAGGCGGCGACCGCACCCGCGAAATCCGCCGCCTCCGCCGTCGCCACCTGCGTCACGGCGGCGCCCGCCGACAGCACGGTGGCGGCCCGCCGGTCGGCGGCGGGGCTGTCGCCCACCACCACGACCTTGCGGCCCGCGACGTCGAAGAACAGCGGCAGGTGCTTCACAGCACGAGCGCCCGCAGCAGGAAGTTGAGGCCGAACATCGCCAGCCCCTGCCCTACGGCGATCAGCCAGAGCGAAGCGGTGGGATGGTGGTCGATAAAATGCAGCATGACGGGCCCTTGAGCGATGTGCCTTCCGATCTGGCCCTTTTTCGCATGTCCGCCAGGGCGGGGTTTCCCGAAGGTTTTCGAGGTTTCGGCAAAAGCTTTCTTCAAGACCTGCGGGCAAGAAAATTTTGTCTGCCGCCCCGGAATAACACCCCCTTGACGCCCGGCCGGCCCTTCCTAAATCCCGTCCTGTCAGCCGTGCCCATCCCGGGGCGGCTGCTTCAAACATCGCTCAGGAGAGGATGATCAAATGCGTACTTTCGACTATTCGCCGTACTACCGTGCCACCGTCGGCTTCGACCGCGTGTTCGACCTGCTCGACTCGGTCGCGGGCCAGGGCAACGCCAACGGCTATCCTCCGTACAACATCGAGAAGGCCGGCGAGAACGCCTACAAGATCGTCATGGCGGTCGCGGGCTTTTCCGACAGCGAGCTGAACCTGACCCAGAAGGAGAACGAGCTCCTGGTCACCGGCAAGGCCGCGCCGAGCGCCGATGGCGAGAAGCAGTTCCTCTACCGAGGCATCGCCGGCCGTGACTTCGAGCGCCGCTTCCAGCTCGCCGACCATGTGAAGGTCACGGGCGCGAAGCTCGCCAACGGCCTGCTCACCATCGAGCTGCAGCGCGAGATCCCGGAAGAGAAGAAGGCCCGTGCGATCTCGATCACGTCCGAGACCGCCAAGCCGGTTCTCACCAACTAAACGGCCTCAGCCAGGCTGTCTCCACGAAGGGGCGCCGCGGGAAACCGCGGCGCCTTTTCTTTGCCGCCAAGTCCCGGCAGCTACTTGGCCGCGTACTTGCCGGTGAGCTGCGGCGTGTGCGGGCCTTCCTTGCCGGCGTCCTTGTGCTGGGACCGCGTGGTGCGCGCCCAGGTCCGCTTCAGCTCGTCCTTCACGTCGAATTTCAGCGTGCCGATCTTCTCGATCGTGAGCTCGATCTTGTCGCCGTCCATGAACGAGTTGAGGCCGCGATGGTTGGTGCCGGTGGCGACGACGTCGCCGGGCTCCAGCGTGTGGATCGAGCTCAGCCATTCGATGACGCGCGGGATCTGGTGCGCCATGTCGTCGGTGTTGAACTTCTGCATCGTCACGCCGTTGTTCTTCAGCTCGAGACCGAGCTTCTGCGGATCGGGGATCTCGTCGGCGGTGACGATCCACGGGCCGATCGGCGCGAAGGTCGCGCGCGACTTCACCTGGAAGAAGACGTTGTTGGGCGGCGGCAGGCCGCGCGCCGAACCGTCGATGAAGCAGGTATAGCCGAAGATGTACTGCTTGTAGTCGGCCGCCTTCACGTTCGACGCCCGCTTGCCGACGATCAGGCCGAGCTCGGCCTCGCCCTCGAAGATGGTGGCGGGGATATCCGGCAGCACCATCGTGTCGCCGTTGCCGATCACCGCGGTCGCTGCCTTGTGGAAGGCGTTGATGGCGGGCTTCTCCTTGAGCGTGCCGTCTTCCATGTAGTTCACGGCCATGCAGTCGATGTTGCCCGGCCGCGGCACCGGCGAGCGCAGGCGCACGCCCGACAGCGGCACGCCCTTCCCCGCACTGGCGGCGGCCTCGATCTTCGACTTGTACTTGTCCCAGTGCTCGATCACGCCGGCGATCAGGTCGCGCGTGTCGCGATGGGGCAGGTCCTTCGCCGCATCGGTGACGTCGACGACCTGGTCGCCCTTCACCACGCCCAGGCGGAAATCGTTGAAATAGCAAAGCTTCACTTCGTCTCTCCCTTTTCGAGCACGTCCTTGGCCACGTTGGCCGCCGACATGGCCGTCGGCCAGCCGGAATAGAATGCCATGTGCGTGATGACCTCGACGATCTCGTCCTTGGTCACGCCGTTGTCGATCGCACGGGCGACATGGCCGCGCAGCTGCTCGGTGCGGTTCATAGCGACCAAGGCTGCACAGGTGATGAGGCTGCGGTCGCGCTTGGAGAGGCCGGGCCGCTCCCAGACGTCGCCATAGACCACCTTCTCGGTGAGGTCGATCAGCTTGGGCGCGAACGACCGGACGGCCTCGCGCGCGGCCACGGTTGGCGGCTTGGACATTGTTTCTCTCCCTTGTCGGCGTTAGCGTCGTGTCCGAGTTTCGGAGGAAACAATGGCCGCAATCAAGGTCGCCGATTTCGCCTTTCCGCGCATGGAAGCACCGGACCTCGATCAAATGGAGGAATTCCTCACCCATTTCGGCCTGGTGCGCGCGGAACGCACGGCCGATGCGCTCTACATGCGGGGCGCCGATGGCCACCATCACCTGCATGTGACGCACAAGGGCGGCACCAAGTTCATCGGCTTCGCCTATCACGTGGCGGACGAGGACGACCTCGAGCGCCTGACGAAACTGCCCGGCGCCTCGGGCATCGAGCCGATGAACGAGCCCGGCGGCGGCAAGCGCGTGCGGCTCACCGAACCGAATGGCTATCAGATCGAAGTGATCGCGAACCAGCAGACGGTGGCGCCCACCAAGGTCGCGCGCGATCTCGTGAACTCCGGCAGCGAGCCGCACCGCCGCGCCGGCCGCGTCATGCGCCTCACCAAATCGCCGACGCCGATCCAGCGCATCGGCCACGGCGTGCTGGCGACGCCCAAGGTCAAGGAGACCGTGGCGTGGTTCCGCGAGACGCTGGGCATGATCCGCTCGGACGACGTCTACGCCGGCACCGAGGACAACCTGATCGGCTCGTTCAACCGCCTCGACCGCGGCGAGGACTATGTCGACCATCACGTGCTGTTCTGCGTGCACAACGAGAAGACCGG
>JAFEFH010000175.1 GCA_018240695.1 Pseudomonadota bacterium
CCGCATCGACGTCGTGCTGCGCAAGGCGGTCGACGACTACGACTTCCACACGATCGGTACCGAGCTGAACACCTTCTGCGCGGGCGACCTGTCGGCCTTCTACTTCGACATCCGCAAGGACTCGATCTACTGCGACGCGCCGTCTTCGCCGCGCCGCCGCGCCGCCCGCACGGTGATGGCCGAGGTCTTCTCGTTCCTCACGGCGTGGCTGGCGCCGGTCACCTGCTTCACCGCCGAGGAAGCGTGGCTGGCGCGTCCCAAGGACGTGCGGGACGGTGCGGCCGAGTCGGTGCACCTGCGCGTCTATCCGACGATTCCGGCGGGCTGGCTCGACGAGGCGCTGGGCGAGAAGTGGAAGACGGTGCGCGCACTGCGTCGCGTCGTCACCGGTGCGCTCGAGCTCGAGCGCGCGGAAAAGCGAATCGGTTCCAGCCTCCAGGCGGCGCCGCACGTCCATGTCGCGCCGGAATATGTCGCGGCGATGAAGGGCCTCGACCTTTCGGAAATCTGCATCACGTCGGGCGGCGACCTGGTCGCGGGCGCCGCGCCGGCCGGCGCGTTCACCCTGGCCGACGTGGGCGGTGTCGCCGTCGTGCCGGCACCGGCGCACGGCACCAAGTGCGCACGCTGCTGGCAGGTGCTGGACGAGGTCGGCAAGTCGGCCAAGCATCCGTTGATCTGCAATCGTTGTGAAGCCGCGGTGGACGCATGAGGACTCTCGACAAGCAGGCCATGGCGCTGGTGGCGGCCACCCTGATCGCCGACCAGGCGAGCAAGGAACTGTTGCTGCGCTACCTGCTCAAGACCGGCGCCGCGGTGCAGGTGATCGAGAATTTCTTCCGCCTCGTCATCGTGTGGAATCCGGGTGTCAGCTTCGGAATCCTGGGCGGCGACAAGGCGTTGCCGCCCTGGGTGCTCTCGGCCGTGGCGATCGCGGTCTGCGTCGGCCTGTTCCTGTGGCTGCGGCGCATCGACCGCCCCCTGACCTGCTGGGGCATCGGTCTTGTCATCGGCGGGGCCATCGGCAATGTTATCGACCGCGCCCGCTGGGGAGCGGTGTTCGATTTCGCCGATTTTCACCTGGGACAGTGGCATTGGCCGGCATTCAACGTCGCCGATTCGGCGATCGTGGTGGGCGTCGGCCTGATGCTGATCGACTCACTCGTCGGCGACAAACAACGCACGCCCTGATACGGCCATGATCGGCGGACAGAAGCGACCCCCTAAGGACAAACGATGAGACGGACCGACCTCAAGATTTCGACCCGGATCGTCCCCGCGATCGCCCTGGCGGCGATGGCGCTGGGCGGCTGCAGCATGTTCGAGAACCTCGGCGGCGCCAAGAAGGTGTCGCCGGACGAATTCAAGATCGTCTCGCACTCGCCGCTCACCATGCCGCCCAATGCCGAGCTGCGGCCGCCGCGGCCCGGCGAGCCCCGCCCGCAGGAGACCTCGACCGCCGACCAGGCGCGCGAGGCGCTGTCGCCGGCACTGGCCAGCCGCAACGTTGCGCCCGATGCCAAGGTGCCGCGCACGGGCGACGCGTCCGAGCGCGCGCTGGTCGCGAAGGCGAGCGCCGGTGGCGTCAATCCCAACATCCGCGCGCAGGTCAATCGCGACACCCGCGTCCTCGACGACAGCAACAAGACCTTCATCGACAGCCTGATCTTCTGGCAGGACGCCCCGCCGCCCGGCGTCATCGTCGATCCGGCGAAGGAACAGCAGCGCCTGCGTGACGCCCAGGCCGCCGGCACGTCCTCGACGGCGCCGACGCCGACGATCGTTCGCCGCAAGCGCGGCCTCCTCGAAGGCATCTTCTGACGTCCGCCGCGGGGCTCCGCCGCCGGGTCCTTCTCGGCGGCCTCCTCGCGGGCGCGGGCATCGTCGCGTCCGGCCGATCGCGCGCCGCGTTGCTGACCGTTGCACGCCGGCCGTCGGAAAGCTTCACCCTCGCCAACGGACTCCAGATCGTGGTGCTGCCCTCGCACCGCGCGCCGATCGTCACCCAGGTCGTGCTCTACAAGGTCGGCGGGGCCGACGAGACGTTCGGCCAGACCGGCGTCGCGCATTTCCTCGAGCACATGATGTTCAAGGGCACCGCCACGGTGGGCCCGAACGAGTTCTCGCGCATCGTCTCGCGCAGCGGCGGCCGCGACAACGCCTACACCGACTTCGACGTCACCGCCTATCACCAGACCGTCGCCGCCGACCGGCTCGAGATGGTGATGCGCATGGAATCCGACCGCATGGTCAACCTGCGGCTGGCCGAGAGCGATCTTCGTACCGAGCGCCAAGTCGTGCTCGAGGAACGCCGCATGCGCACCGACAACGTGCCGTCGATGCTGCTCGACGAGGCGTCGCGCGAGCAGCTGTTCGGCCGTCACCGGCCCTACGGCATGCCGGTGGTGGGCTATGTCGACGACGTGAAGCGCCTCACCGTCGGCGACCTCGGCGCCTTCTATCGCCGGCACTACGCACCCAACAACGCGGTCCTGATCGTGGCGGGCGACACCACGCCCGAGGCGGTGCGCAAGCTCGCCGAACGCCATTACGGACCGCTCGCGCGCCGCACGGTGCCGCCGCGGTCGCGGCCGTCGGACGGCGGCAAGGACTTGCCGCAGCGCGTGGTCCGCGCCGATGCGAGGGTCGTGGAGACGCGCTGGGAGCGCGACTATCTGGCGCCGTCGTATCGCCTGGGCGCGACCGAGCATGCCTGTGCGCTGTCGGTGCTGGCGCGCCTGCTGGGCGGCAGCGAGACCAGCCGCCTGTGGCGGGCGTTGGTGTCGGAGGCGCGGGTCGCGCTGTCGGCGTCGGCGAGCTACGGCGGGGCGAGTCTCGGTCTCTCGAGCTTCGGCTTCGACGTCCAGCCGGCGCGCGGCACCGGCGTGGCCGCGATCGAGGCCGCCGTCGGCGACCAGATGAAGAAGCTGCTCGACGACGGCGTCACCGAGGAAGAGGTCGAGCGCGCGCAGAACCGCATGCTGGCGCAGACCATCTACTCCCAGGATTCGCTGGCCAGCGGGCCGCGCCTGTACGCCGCCGTCCTCAGCACCGGCGGCACGGTGGCCGAGATCGACGACTGGCCGAAGAACGTCGCGGCCGTCACGCCGGCCGCGGTGCTGGCCGCGGCGCGCCACGTCTGGCGTGACGACAACGCCGTCACTTCGCTGCTCACGCCGGTCGGGAGCGCGCAATGACGCCGCGCCGGTTCATCGCCATCCTCTTGGGGGTCGTCTTCTCGGTGCTGCCGCTGACGGCGGCGAACGCCGTCGACATTCGGCAGGTCACCACGCCGCTCGGCATCAAGGCGTGGCTGGTCCAGGACAAGAGCGTGCCGGTGGTCACCATGTCCTTCGCCTTCGACGGCGGAACGGCCTCGGAGCCGGAGAGCCAGAAGGGCGTTACCAGCCTGATGGCCATTCTCCTGACCGACGGTGCGGGCGCCCTCCCGGCCCGCGCGTTCAAGCAGCGCTCCGAGGACAACGAAGTCTGGATGGGCTTCGGCGCTTCCGTCGACCGGCTGAGCGGCACCTTGCGCGTGCTGTCGGCCAATCGCGACGTCGGTTTCGACCAGCTGCGCTCGGCGGTTATGGAGCCGCGCTTCGACGACGACATGATCGAACAGCGTCGCGCCCAGGCACTCTCGAGCCTCGCCCAATCCGAGCAACGGCCCGGCACAGTGGCCACGCGCACCATGATGAAGACGATGTTCGCGGGGCATCCCTACGCCGCCGAGACCTCGGGCCTGCGCGACAGCCTGAAGGCGCTGACGGCCGCGGAGATCAAGGCGCGCGCGAAGGCGTTGCTGTCGCGCACCGGGCTGATTGTGGCGGCGGTCGGCGACATCGACGAGGCGGAGTTCGCGCGCCAGCTCGACCGCGCCTTCGGCGGGCTGCCGGAGGGGCCGGTCCAGCCGGAACTGCCGGCCTGGGTGCCGGCGCCGCAGGGCCGCACCATCGCGATCGAGCGGCCGGTGCCGCAGAGCACCGTGCAGATCGCCTTTCCGGGCATCGCGCGCGACGATCCCGATTGGTACGCCGCCTTCGTGATGAACCATATCCTGGGCGGCGGCGGCCTCACGTCGCGGCTCGCCACCGAGGTGCGCGAGAAGCGCGGGCTCGCCTACGGCGCATCGAGCGGCCTGCGCAACTACCGCAGGGCTTCGCTGCTGGTGATCTCGACCGCGACGGCCAACGAAAAGGTCGCCGACACCTTGCGTGTCATGCGGGCCGCGGTGGCGCGGCTGCGCACCGACGGCGTCACCGATCAGGAGCTGGCCGACGCCAAGACTTATCTCGCCGGCGCGCTGCCGGTGTCGCTCGATTCCTCGACCACGATCGCGGCGCTGCTCTACAGCATGCAGGTCGATCACCTGCCGCGCGACTATCTCGACAAGCGCGCCAGGATCATCGGCGCGGTGACGGCGGCGGACGTGCGCCGGGTCGCGCGCCGCCTGTTGCGCGACGATGCGGCGCTCACCGTGGTCGTCGGCAAGCCCGTGGGCCTCCCCGCAGAACCCTGAGAAAGGTTACGCGTATGCTTTACGACCAGAATATCGACGACGCGCTCGAAGGCTCGATCGGCAAGAAGGGCCTTCCGGCCGCGTCGCTCGAGGCCGAGCTGAAGCGCGCCACGCCCGCGCTCGACAAGATCCGCACGTGGAAGGACGACGGCACCCTGCCGCTGCTCAAGCTGCCGGCGCGCCGCGACGACCTCGAGGCGCTGAAGCCGCACGCCGAGCGCTTCGCGAAGTTCGAGCATGTCGTGGTCATGGGCTCGGGCGGGTCGAGCATGTCGGGCAAGACGCTGGCGGCGCTGAAGGACCAGGGTTTCGGCCCGGCCAAGGGCCGGCCGACCCTGCATTTCATGGACAATGTCGATCCCGCGCGCTTCGCGGCGATGACTGCTCAGCTGCCGCTCGACAGGACGGGCTTCATCCCGATCTCCAAGTCGGGCGGCACGCCCGAGACCCTGATGGCGACGTTCACGGCAATTGCCGCGATCGAGGCCAAGGTCGGCAAGCAGGCGGTGGCGACCAACATGATCGCCATCACCGAGCCCACCGACAATCCGTTGCGCAAGCTGATGACGCGCCATGGCGCCACCATCCTCGATCACGATCCCAAGATCGGCGGACGCTACACGGTGTTCTCGCTCGTCGGCGCGCTGCCGGGAATGATCGCCGGCGTCGATTGCGCGGCGCTACGCGAGGGCGCGGCCAGCGTGCTCGATCCGGTGCTGGCGGCCAAGGATGCCAAGGGACTGGCGCCGGCAATCGGTGCTGCGCTGTCGGTCGGCCTGTCGAAGGAGCGCGGCATCAACATCACCGTGCTGATGCCCTATGTCGACCGGCTCGAGACCTTCGCCTTCTGGTATCGCCAGATTTGGGCGGAGAGTCTCGGCAAGAACGGCACCGGCACGACGCCGATCCGCGCCATGGGCACGATCGACCAGCACAGCCAGACCCAGCTCTATCTCGGCGGCCCGATCGACAAGCTGTTCACCTTCATCATCCAGGACACGTCGGGACAGGGCACCAGGCTCACGCCCGCGATGCTGGGCGGCGACAAGGCGCTCGACTATCTCTCGGGCCAGTCGATGGGCGATCTCCTGTTGGCCGAGGCCGATGCCACGGCTGCCACCGTGGTCAAGAGCGGCCGGCCGGTGCGGGTCATCCGCATCCCGACTGTGGATGAAAAGACGGTGGGCGCGCTGATGATGCACTACATGCTGGAAACCATGTTCGCCGCCGAGCTGTGGGGCGTCGACGCCTTCGACCAGCCCGAGGTCGAGGCCTCCAAGGTGCTCACCCGCCAGTATCTTTCCCAACGCCGGAAGTCGTAAACTTGGGCGCCATGAGCGCCCTGCGTCAGCTTCCCTCCAACCTGGTCAACCAGATCGCCGCGGGCGAGGTCGTCGAACGGCCCGCCAGCGCGGTGAAGGAGCTGGTCGAGAACGCGATCGACGCCGGCGCGCGCCGCATCGCCGTGACGTTGAAGGAAGGCGGCCGCACGTTCCTCTCGGTGGTCGACGACGGTATCGGCATGTCGCCGCAGGAGCTCCAGCTCGCGGTCGAGCGGCACTGCACGTCGAAGCTGCCGGACGACGACCTGGCCGATATCCGCACGCTCGGTTTCCGCGGCGAGGCGCTGCCGTCCATCGCCTCGGTGAGCCGCTTCACCATCACGTCGCGTCCCGCTGACGCCGACACCGCCTGGAGCCTCGCGATCGACGGCGGGTCCAAGGGCAAGCCGATGCCCGCGGCGGCGCCCAAGGGCACGCGCGTCGAAGTGCGCGATCTTTTCTTCGCCACGCCCGCGCGGCTGAAGTTCCTGAAGGAGCCGCGCACCGAATCGAGCCATGTCGCCGATGCGATGCGGCGGCTCGCCATGGCCCATCCCACGATCGCCTTCCGGCTGGAGAGCGAGGAGCGCACCTTGATCGACCTGCCGGCGGCCAATGGCTCGCTGCTGGAGAAGGGCGACGCGGCGCGGCTGGAGCGGCTGGCCTCGATCATGGGCCGCGAGTTCGCCGACAACACGGTGGCGGTCGACGCCACGCGCGAGGGCTTCCGGCTGACCGGCTTCGCGGGCCTGCCGACGCTCAACCGGCCGACGGCGCAGCACCAGTATCTCTTCGTCAACGGCCGGCCGGTGCGCGACAAGCTGCTGAACGGCGCGGTGCGCGGCGCCTACCAGGATTTCCTGGCGCGCGACCGCAATCCGATGGTGGCGCTGTTCCTCGAGGCGCCGCCCGAGCTGGTCGACGTCAACGTCCATCCCGCCAAGACCGAGGTGCGCTTCCGCGACGCCGGGATCGTGCGCGGCCTGATCGTGGGCGCGCTGCGCACCGCGCTGTCGGCCGCCGGCCATCGCGCCAGCACGACGGTGGCCGACGCGGCGCTCGGCGCGCTGCGGCCGCACACCGGCTACGCGACGCCGCTGCCGTACGGCCGTCCGGGCGGCGGCAACGGCTCCGCCGCGATCCCGCGCGGGTTGGCCGAGGCGGCGATGCAGTTCATGGCGCCGCTCGCCGAGCCGTCGGCGCGGGTCGAGGCGCCGGTCGAGGCCAACGGCCGGTCCTATCCGCTGGGCGTGGCGCGCGCGCAGGTGCACGAGACCTACATCGTGTCGCAGACCGACGAGGGCGTGGTGATCGTCGACCAGCACGCCGCGCACGAGCGGCTGGTGCACGAGCGGCTGAAGACGCAGCTCGAGGCCGAGGGCGTGAAGCGCCAGGCGCTGCTGCTGCCCGAGGTCGTCGAGCTGGGCGAGGACGGCGCGCGTCGGCTGACGCAACGCGCCGCCGAACTCGCCGACATGGGGCTGGTGCTGGAACCGTTCGGCCTCGGCGCCGTGGTGGTGCGCGAGACGCCGGCGCTGCTGGGCGAGGCCGACATCCAGGGGCTGGTGCGCGACCTTGCCGAGGAGCTGGCCGAGATGGGCGATCATCTGTCGCTCAAGGAGAAGGTCGAAGAAGTCTGCGGCACGCTCGCCTGCCACACCTCGGTGCGCGCGGGCCGGCGGCTCAGCGTCGAGGAGATGAATGCGCTGCTGCGCCAGATGGAAGCGACGCCGCATTCCGGCCAGTGCAATCATGGCCGTCCGACGTACGTTGAACTCAAGCTGGCCGACATCGAGCGGCTGTTCGGAAGAAGATGAAGAAAATCCTGCCGCTGCTCCTCCTCTGCGCCACGCCGGCGTTCGCGCAATCCGGTCCTCTTGACGGCGAGTGGCGCGGCCGCAGCGACGGCGGCTCGTGCAACGCGCCGCTCGACTACCAGGTGTCGATCGACACCGGCATCGTCGACGGCACGGCGAGCGATCCGTCCGCGCGCGGGCCGGTGCCCAACCCGAAGAAGACCGCGCCGCCGCCGCCGACACCGGGCCTGTGGCAGATCCACGGCATCGCCAAGGGCACGTCCTTCACGTGGCTGTCCGTTGCGTCGGTGAAGGGCACGGAGCGGCGCGAGAGCCGTCTCGGCGTCGCGGTGCAGGGCAGCACGCTCGTGGTCACGGAGCAGGGCGGCTGCGGCCGCAAGGCGACCCTCTCCCGGTAGCTAGCGCCCGGGCGCCAGCAGACCCAGCTTCTCGCGGCGCAGCCAGCGCGAGACCAGCAGCAGCGCCACGACGATCAGGCCGGCGGCGAGGCCGATCCAGATGCCGATGCCGCCGAGCTTCAGGCCGAACGCCAGGCCGAGGCCCAGCACCAGGCCGACGCCCCAATAGCCGAGTGCTGCGAAGATCATCGGCACGCGCGTGTCGTGCAGGCCGCGCAGCATGCCGGCCGCCACCGCCTGCCCGCCGTCGGCCAGTTGGAAGATCGCGGCGAGCAGCAGGAACGACATGGCGAGATCGATCACCGGCGCGTTGGCCGGCGCGTCGAGATCGAGGAACACGCCGACCAGCGTGCGCGGGATCAGGATCATCAGCAGCGCCATCATCGCCATGAAGCCGGTGCCCATGGCGAAGGCGGTCCAGCCGGCGCGGCGGATGCCGTCATTGTCGTGCGCGCCGTAGGCGCGGCCGACCCGCACGGTCGCGGCCTGGCTGAGCCCCAGCGGCACCATGAAGGACAGTGAGGCGATCTGGAGCGCGATCGAATGCGCGGCGATCGACGCCTCGCCGATCAGGCCCATCAGGAAGGTCGAGGCGTTGAACACCGCGACCTCGAAGACCAGGGTCGCGGCGATCGGCAGGCCGAGCCGCCACAGCTCGCGCAGGCGCGGCCAGTCGGCGCGCCAGAAGCGGCCGAACAGGTGATAGCGCCGGAACTTGCGGTCGGCATGGAGCACGGCCGCCAGGGCCGCGAACATCAGCGCGTCGGAGAAGGTCGTGGCGATGCCCGCGCCGGTGAGGTCCATCGCGGGCAGGCCGAGCCGGCCGAAGATCAGCGCCCATGCCGCGACGGCGTTGACGCCCACCGCGGCGACGCTGATCGCGAGCGCCCACAACGGCCGCTCGAGCGCGGAGATGAACGAGCGCAGCACGAGATAGAAGAAGAACGGCACGACCGACCATTCGAGCGCCCGCACATAGTGGCCGGCCTGCACCGCGAGGTGCGGCGCCTGGCCCATCGCCAGCAGGATCGCCTCGCTGTTCCACAGGATGGTCAGGATCGGCACGGCGACGAGAACCGCGGCCCACAGGCCCTGGCGCACCGTGCGGCGCACGTCGCGCACCGAATGGCCCTTGCGGCCGAGCTCGCGCGCGATCATCGGCGCGGTCGCCGTCGTGAGGCCGAGCCCGAAGATCATGGTGGCGAAGTAGAGGTTCGAGCCCAGCGCGCCGGCCGCCAGCGCCTCGGCGCCCAGCCAGCCCATCAGCACCACGTCGGTGGCGGTCATGGCCGTCTGCGCGAGATTGGTCAGGATGAGGGGCCACGCGAGCACGATCGTCGCGCGGGCTTCCGTCGCCCAGGCTTGCCGTCCGTTCTCTGCCGACATGCCCTCGTTATACGCAGTCCGAGCAGACGATGCGATCCTCCGCGCGATGCGAGAGTCGAAAGAAGGCGTCCTGTGGCTTTTCGAGCACGAACATGGCGCGCGCATCGAGGCCGAGGTTGATGCCGCGCAGCACCGCGCCGCTCACGCCATGGCCGACCACGACGGTGCGCGTGTTCCAGCCCGCGATGTCGGCCAGCATCGCCGCCGCGCGCTCGCGCAACGCGGCATGGCTCTCGCCGCCCGGCGGGCGGTAATTCTCGGGATCGGCCTTCCAGTGGCTGAGCGCATCG
>JAFEFH010000176.1 GCA_018240695.1 Pseudomonadota bacterium
GGCGAAGTTCAGATGGTCGGGCAGCGTCCTGTTCATGGGCGACGCGGTTCCCGGTCATGCTCTCCCCGTGTATCACATCCCCGCTTGGATCGTCGTCACGACCCCGCCGCTTTACCTCTTCCTGTTCGCGATCGGCTCGGTCGGCATCCTCTGGACGGTCTGCAAACGCGGCCTCGCGCTGTGGCGGACCGACGCCGAGCTAAAGGACCTGATCTTCCTCGGCCTGTTCGCCGGACCGATCGTCGCGGTCGCAGCGCTCCACTCGATCCTCTACGGCGGATGGCGGCATCTCTATTTCGTCTACCCGGCTTTCCTGCTGATCGGCGTGCGCGGCTGGCAGACGGTCTGGACGACGGGCCCGGCACCCGTCCTGCGGCGCGGCCTCCTGGTCGTCGTGACGCTGGCCGGCACGCTGGGCACCGCCGGCTGGATGTGGCGGGCCCATCCGCTTCAGAACGTCTACTTCAATGTCATCGCCGGCACGAACGTGCGGGCGAAGTACGATCTCGACTATTGGGGCCTCGGCAACAGGCTGGCACTGGAAACCATCCTTGCGCGCGACAGCCGCCCCTCGATCAGTGTCGGCCCGGCCAGCGAGACGCCGGTCGAGAATTCGTTCGACATGATCGCCCCCGCCGAGCGAGCGCGCCTCAGGAAGCCCAGCGAGGGTCAGAACCCCGACTACCTCATCGACAACTATTACGGCGGTCGGATCGTCGACGACGCCACGATCGCGCGCGACTACGCCTTGTTCGACGAGCACAAGATCGACGGCGAAGTCATTTTCGCGATCTACCGGCGAAAGGACGGGGGCTGACGCCGCGTCACCCCTGGAGTTCCTCGCGTAACATCTCGAGCTCCAGCCATTCGGTCTCGGCGGCGTCGACTTCGGCCTGGGCGGCCGCCAGCCGCGCCGACTTGGCGGCGAAGCCCTTGGGGTCGCGGCTGTAGAAACCGGAATCGGCCATCAGGGCGTTGATCGCCGCCATCTCGGCCTGGAGCGCCGCGATCTTCTTGGGCAGCTCGACCAGCGCGCGTTCGCGCTTGTAGCCCAGCCGCTGTTTCGCCGGCGCCGCGGGCTCGCGCGGCGCGGCCGGCTTCTCCTTCGCGCGCGATGGCGTGACGCCCACAGGTTCCTCGCGCGGCCCACGCTGGCTCACATAGTCGCTATAGCCGCCGGCATATTCGATCGCCGTGCCGTCGCCTTCGAGCGCAATCGTCGAGGTCACCAGCCGGTCGAGGAAGTCGCGGTCGTGGCTCACCAGCAGGACGGTGCCGTCATACTCGTCGAGCGCCTCCTGGAGGAGGTCGAGCGTATCGGCATCGAGATCGTTGGTCGGCTCGTCGAGCACGATCATGTTGGACGGCGCGGCCAGCGCCTTGGCCAGCAGCAGCCGGTTGCGCTCGCCGCCCGACAGCGTGCGCACCGGCTGGCGCGCCTGCTCGTCGCGGAACAGGTATTCGCGCAGGTAGGTCATGACGTGCGTGAGATGGCCGCGCACCAGCACATGATCGTTGCGGTCGGCCAGCGTCTCCCACGGCGTCTTCTCGGGATCGAGGCCGATGCGGCGCTGGTCGATGATCACCGGCATCACGTTGGCGCCGAGCTTCACGGTGCCGATGTCGGGCTCGAGCTCGCCGATCAGCATCTTGAGCAAGGTCGTCTTGCCCGCGCCGTTGGGCCCGATCAGGCCGATACGGTCCTTGCGGAAGACACGCGTCGAGAAATTCTCGACGATCGTCTTGTCGCCCCAGCGTTTGCCGATGCCGCGCGCCGTGACGACCAGCGCGCCCGACTTCTCGGCCTCGCCGACGGAGATGCTGGCGCGCCCGGTCGGGCTGATCTGCTCGCGCCGCTGCTTGCGCAGTTCGCCGAGCGCCCGCAGGCGGCCCTCGTTGCGCGTGCGGCGGGCGCGGATGCTCTTGCCCGCCCATTCGGTCTCGCGCTCGATCAGCCGGTCGAGCTTGTGCCGCTCGGTGGCCTCGCGCTCGAGGATATCGGTCGACCAGTGCTCGAACGCGTCGTAGCCCTTGTCGAGCCGCCGCACGATGCCGCGATCGAGCCACAGCACCGCCCGCGTGAGGGTCGTGAGGAAACGCCGGTCGTGGCTCACCATCACATAGGCGCCGCGCCACCGGGAGAGCTTGTCCTCCAGCCATTCGATGGTCGGCAGGTCGAGATGGTTGGTCGGCTCGTCAAGCAGCATGACGTCGGGCTCGCCGACCAGCACACGCGCCAGCGCCGCACGCCGCGCCTCGCCACCCGACAGTTCGCCGGGGGCGCGGCCGCCGTCGAGTTTCATCTCTTCCAGGATGGCCGCGACCCGGTAGTCGTCCGGTCCCAGCGAATCGACCAGCACCGAGGCCACGTAGTCGGCCACGGTGGCGTGGCCCGCGAAGTTCGGCTCCTGCGGCAGGGTCGCGATGGTGGCGCCCGGCTGCGCGAAGCGCTCGCCGCCGTCGAAGATCGGCTCGCCCGCCAGGATGCGCAGCAGGGTCGACTTGCCCGCGCCATTGCGGCCGACCAGCGACAGCCGCTCGCCCGGCGCGATGCCGAGATCGACGCCGTCGAGGATCGTCTGGTCGCCGAGGTGGAAGCGGATGCCGCTCAGCGCAAGGAGAGGTGGGTCAGCCATGGAGATTCATGATCCGGGCGCGTGTCATGGCCGAACCTGTCCACATCGGCAAGGCCCGTGCTGCACGGTATGGTCAGGCATGCTGCAAGTCGTTGCAGAACCGAAGCGGATCGACCGCGCGATCAGGCGCCTGCATGGCGCCTTGCAGGGCGTTCCGGCACGCGGCGTGCGGCTGACCTGGCGCGGCGGCGAGCTGCGCACGACCATCCATTGGGCCCGCGACGACGGCTTCTGGTGGGCCGTCGAGCCGCGCCATACGCGCGACGCGCTGGTGATGGGCCACGCGCCCGAGCCGCCGGGCCGGCGCGAGAGCATCACCTGCGAGATCAACCTGCCGCGCGAAGGCGCCGACCGGAAGGTGGCGGGCATCATCGCGGCCGACGACACCGGCGCGCTCTACCTCGCCCACTCCGGGCGCCTCAGCAAATCCGGCTTTCGCGAGTTCCTGGCCGACGGCGTGTGGCGTCCTGTCCGCTGGCCCGACGGCGAGGACACCGAGGCGCTGATCGTGGCGCCGCTCGACAGTCCGCGCCTCACCCGCCTGCTCGGCCGCTTCGTCGAGGCCGTGCGGCGCTTCAAGGCCGGCGCCATCCCCGAGCCGCAGACCGCGCTCTGCGTCGATCCTTCGACGCGCGCGACGGCGGCCGAGGCCTGCGACCGCACGCTGGTCGACATCGCCCTCTTCGAGGAACTGCGCAAGCGCGGCGTCTTCGGCGGGCGCGCCGATCTCTTCTCCCGGCCGGGCGAGCGGCCGCAGCCCCTGTTCGCGCTGGTCGCCAACGGCCATCCGGAAGAGCTCGCCATCGCCGTCGGCACGCTGTCGCTGGCCGCCGCGCGCGGCGACGGCGGCGTCAGGCCGATCCTCGTGGCGCCGGCCGAGCTCGAAGCGCTCGGCCGACTGCCCTTCCCTTGCGTGCGTTACCGCTGGCGCGGCGCGCGTGCGGTATTCGATGGACTTGACGACGCACTGGCCTAGGGTCCGCCCATGACGATGGGCCTGACGACCGGACTATGGGTGATGGCGCAGGTGCGCCTGTGCGACCGCGCCTTCATCCCCGCCACCATCGTGCGGCGCGGCGATTCGGACGCCGGCACCGTCCTGGTGAAGATCAATCGCTTCGAGAACGGCGTGACCGTCTACGCCCAGGCTAGCACGCTCGACGGCGAACCGGCGTGGAACCGCGGCACCGGCCCCAGGCCCGTCACCGAGCCGGAGGCCGACGCCTATATCGAACGGCAGGTGAAGTACGACCCCGATGTCTGGGTCCTCGAGATCGAGGACCGCAAGGGTGAATACAAGCTGGACGGAAAGATCGTCTGACTAGTTCGGGACGGTGCCTTTCAAGGCAATGACCTGATCGATGAGCGTATCCAGCTCGGCTCTGCACTTGTTGCCAATGGCAGCCCTGACCTCACCGAGGTTGCTGGTGACGAAGCCCAGCGTGGTCTGGGACCGCAGAAACCCGTAGCCCTTTGCCAGATCCGCCCTGATCGCGCTCAGCAAGCCTTCGATCTCTTCCGTGGCCTTGGCGCCGTCGTTCAGGGCGCAATAGGCACCGATGAGGAACGGACGGGAGCTTCCCCAAACGCCGCTCGATTCCACGAGCTTTGCCTGACGCAGGAAACGGACGGTCCAACCGTAGTCGGACACTGCGAAGGCGCCCTGTCCGGCGAACGACATCTTGAGTTCATCGGTCTTCCATTTCTGGAAATAGGGCTCGAAATCCGCAGCAGTGGCGATCATCTCGCCGGAGATGTTCAGGGGGAACCTGCGCAGCTGGAATTGCGGGACCGGCCCATCGCTGACGGTGCTCGAAGACGCACTTTGGGGAGCAGGCTTGGGAACCGACGGCGTCGCTTGACGCATGTGGTTCGTGATCAGTCCGGAAAGATTGATCGGAATCATGTAATTCAGGTTGGCCGTCTCCGTGTAGCCCCCGCCTGTCTGACCGACCACCAGGCCTCTTGCGTCGGTAACCGGCCCTCCGCTGTCGCCGGGGTTGATCGCCAGATTGGTGTTCCATCGGCCATGCTCTTCGGATTTTCCGGTGACGGTGCCGTCGCGCGGCTGCATGTTCTTTCCCAGCGGAAAACCGAAGGCGTATACAGCGTCGCCCTCGGCAACCGCCGCGGGATTGCCGAGCGGAAGCCCCTGCAACGTCTGCGTGGGCAACGACCGGAATTTGAGTACGGCCTGATCGACCGACTCGTTCGTCTCGATGATATCGAGCGGTATTTCCACCGACGCGCGCGTCCCCAAGCGGCCTTTGATGGCCACCCGACAGCCATCGCTGCCTTTGCACAGCTCCTGCCGTCGGGCCGCAACGGCGTGATTGACCGTGCCGACGAAACCGTCGGGATTCAGGACAAAACCGGAAGCTTCCGCGGTCTTAATTTCTCCAGTCTCCTTCGACTCGAAACTGATCGTGAGGAGAACGATCTCCGGCCTGACGCGCGTGTTGATTTCGCTGAGGGTTTCCGCGCGGGCTCCTTGCCACGTGCCGGCCGCTGCCACGAGTGCAAGGGCGGCAAAGACCCTGGTCACCGTCATTGTGGCATGCCCTTCGAATCGACCTTGCAGGGAATTCCGTCATACAGGCACTGAACGCCCTTGATGTCACCGGCGCTCAACTTTCCGTCGTTGACGTAGACGGGGTTGCAATAGTTCATGACCGAGTCCTTGTCCCAAGGCGTCAACACCTTGTCGCCATTCGGTCCTTGAGGGCCTTGCAGCTTGAGGCACTCGCCCGGCGTGTCGGGCCTGTTCTGCTCGTGGGCGAAACCAATGGCGTGCCCGAATTCGTGGACGGCAATGTTGTAGATGCAAGCCTGCCGGGCCGCGCCCTGGCAGACGGCGCCCCACTTCTCGAAGGTGAAATTCAGGACCATGCCGTTGCGCACGCCGTTGAGCTTGTTTCCCAAGCCCATGGTGTGGGGCGCATTGGCGGCAGAGTCTTCTATTCCGATCCTGATCCCGGAATTTGCCGTGGCGCACTTCTGCCAACCCGAAAACCGGAGCTTCGAGTGCGCGCTCCAGGTCGCTTCGACGGCAGTCTTCACCGCCTCCCTTTCCGCCTGGAATTGCGGATCGACGGCTTCCCAGCATACCGGTACGGGATTGATCGCCCACTTGGACGAGGTCGAGACATACGCAAAAGGCTTGTCGGTCAAATCACGAAGATAGTCGTCCGCATCCGCTGCCGTCGGCACACACGCGAACAGAAACACACCCCAAACCCAATTCTTCATACTGCCCCCCGACAGTACGACCCGATTCCCGAGCCGCCTTCAGGCAGCTTGGGGCGAATGTGAATTCAACGCAAGCGAGTGTCTTCTTCGGAGCGGCAGCACCGCCGCTATTGCGGCGGCAACATCGACATCGGGTCGGCGGTCTTGCTGCCGCCACGGCGGATCTCGAAGTGCAGGCGCGGGCTGGCGACGTTGGCCGTTGACCCGCCCTTGGCGATGACCTGGCCCTTCTTCACCGTCTCGTCCTTCTTCACCAGCAGCTGCTCGTTGTTGCCGTAGGCGGTGATGTAGCCGCCGCTATGGCGGATCAGCAGAAGGTTGCCGAGCTGGGCCACGTCGCTGCCGGCATAGAGCACCGTGCCGCCGTCGGCCGCCTTGATCGGCGCGCCCTTCTCGACCGCGATATCGATGCCGTCGTTCTTCTGGCCGCCGGCGCCGGTGCCGTAGGTCGCGAGAATCTTGCCGTGCGCGGGCCAGGCGAAGCGCGGTGCCGGGCCGGCGGGCGCTTCCGCCGCGGCGGGACTGAGCGGCGTCGGCTCGCCCGCGGCGGGACGGGCCGGATTGGGCGGCTCGCGCGTCGTCTCGCCTTGCGTGCCGGGCGGCGGTGCCAGCGTCTGCTTCTGCACCGCGCCGCGCGCGCCACCGGGTGCGCTGGGCCGGGTTTCGGCCGAGGCCACGGACGTGTCGCCGGACGACGGCATCACGACGCGCGCGCCCGGGACCTGCAAGGAGGTGCCGGGGGTCAGCCTGTAGGGCGCCTTGAGATTGTTGCGCTCGATGATGGTCTGGGACGAAACGCCGTAGCGGCTCGCGATGCTGTCGACCGTGTCCTTGCTCTTCACCGTGTAGACGGGCACGGCGTTCGCCGCGGCGCCGGAGCCGGGATATTCCATGGTGCCTTCGCGGGCGCCATAGATGACGTTGTCACAAGCGCCGAGCGCGGCCGACAACGCCACTGCGGTTAGCAGCGTGCGGTTCCGGCCGGCCCATCGCAGGGGGAAGCGAAGGGCTCTTTTCATCTTGCGATGATACTGCATCCCGATTCCGGCGGGAATAGGACGCTCCGCCCTCGTGGAGCGTCCGTTACCCCTGCCCCAGTACCGGCAGGGCGCCGGTCACCAGGGGCACGAAGCGCACCGGCATGAGGGTGTCGCGTTGCAGGCCGCTCTCGCTCTTGACGATGCGCTCGACCACCTGGGTCGTGGGATCGCGGCCCACCGGGACGATCAGGATGCCGCCGACGGCGAGCTGGTCGATCAGCGCCTGCGGGCGTTCCTCGGCGGCCGCCGTCACGATCACCCGGTCGAACGGAGCCTGGCCCGCCCAGCCTTTCGAGCCGTCGCCCACGTCGAAGACGATGTTGAAGATGCCGAGGTCGATCAGCAGGCGCTCGGCGTCCTTGGACAGCGGCTTGAAGCGCTCGACCGTGTAGACGCGGCGCGCCAGCTTCGCCAGCACCGCGGCCTGGTAGCCCGACCCGGTGCCGATCTCGAGCACCTTCATGCGCGGGCCGACCTGGAGCGCTTGGGTCATGGCGGCCACGACCAGCGGCTGGCTGATGGTCTGGCCGAAGGCGATCGGCAGCGCGGTGTTGTCCCAGGCACGCTCGGCGAAGGGCGGCGAGACGAAGCGCTCGCGGTCGACGGCGCCGATCGCGGCCAGCACGTTCTCGTCGGCGATGCCCGAGTTGCGGAGCTCGGCGATCAGTCGCTGCATGGCCGGGACGTTCATCGCGCCCGCCCCGCCTCAGCCTTTGTCGAATCCGGCGGCGAGCTTGCGCCGCGTGGCCTCGTGCGTCAGGTCGAGGTGCAGCGGCGTCACCGAGATGTAGCCGCCGCGCACCGCGGAGATGTCGCCGTCGTCGTCGTGCTCGTGCTCGCCGGGCGCGTAGGCGATCCAGTAGTACGCGCCGCCGCGCGGGTCCTCGCGCTCGACGATGTGGCCGCCGAAGCCGCGCACGCCCTGGCGCGTGATCTTCACGCCCTTGACCGAGGCCGCGACGACATCGGGGAAGTTGATGTTGATGAAGACGTTGCGCGGCCAGCCGAGCGCCAGCACCTGGCGCGCCACCTCGGCGCCGTGCGCCGTCGCCGTGCCCCATTTCAGCGGATGGCCGTGCGTGTAGGCCTGGCTGAAGGCGATCGACGGCAGGCCGAGCAGGCAGCCTTCCATGGCGCCGGCGATGGTGCCCGAATAGGTCACGTCGTCGGCCATGTTGGTGCCGCGGTTGACGCCCGACAGCACGATGTCGGGCTTGCGGTCGCGCATCAGGTGCTTGACCGCCATCAGCACGCAGTCGGTCGGCGTGCCCTCGATGGCGAACTTGGCCTCGCTCACCTGCCGCGCGCGCAACGGACGCGAGATCGACAGCGAGTGGCCGGCGCCGCTCTGGTTGAACTCAGGCGCCACCACCCAGACGTCGCTCGACAACTGGCGGGCGATCTCGATCAGCGCGTCGAGGCCGGGCGCGTGGATGCCGTCGTCGTTGGTGACGAGGATGCGCGCCTTGGAAAGCTTGTCCGGTGTCATTTGGGGGGCGTCACTTGGCGGGCGCCGGGATGGTCGCGAGTCCGCCCATGTAGGAACGCAGCACTTCCGGCACCGTCACCGAGCCGTCCTCGTTCTGGTAGTTCTCCAGCACGGCGATCAGGGTGCGGCCGACGGCGAGGCCCGAGCCGTTCAGCGTATGCAGGAAGCGCGTGCCCTTGCCTTCCTTCGGCTTGTAGCGCGCGTTCATGCGGCGGGCCTGGAAGTCGCCCATGTTCGAGCAGCTCGAGATCTCGCGATAGGCGTTCTGGCCGGGCAGCCAGACCTCGATGTCGAAGGTCTTGCGCGAGCCGAAACCCATGTCGCCGCCGCACAGCACGATGGTGCGGAACGGAATCTCGAGGCGCTTCAGCACCTCCTCGGCGCGCGCCGTCATGCGCTGGTGCTCGGCATCGGACTGCTCGGGCGTGGTGATCGACACCAGCTCGACCTTGGGGAACTGGTGCTGGCGGATCATGCCGCGCGTATCCTTGCCGGCCGAACCCGCCTCGGAGCGGAAGCACGGCGTGAAGGCGGTATAGCGCAGCGGCAGCAGCTTCTCGTCCACCACCTGGTCGTTCACCAGGTTGGTCAGCGGCACCTCGGCGGTCGGCACCAGCCAGAAGCCGTTGTCGGTGTGGAACATGTCCTCGGCGAACTTCGGCAGCTGGCCGACGCCGTAGACGGCGTTGTCGCGCACCAGCAGCGGCGGATTGACCTCGGTGTAGCCGCCCTCGTCCGACGTGTGCAGGTCGAGCATGAACTGCGCCAGCGCCCGCTCGAGCCGCGCGAGATGCTTCTTCAGGACGACAAAGCGCGCGCCCGACATGCGGCCGGCGGCGGCGAAATCCATCTCACCCGTGGCCTCGCCCAGTTCGACATGGTCCTTGGGCTTGAAGCTGAAGTTGCGCTGGTTGCCCTCGCGGCGAACCTCGACATTGCCGGTCTCGTCGACGCCATTGGGCACGTCGTCCACCGGCAGGTTGGGCAGCACCTCGAGGGCGCGTGTCAGCTCGCCATCGAGCTCGGCGGCCAGCGCTTCGCCCTTCTTCTGCGACTCTTCGAGGCCCGCGACCTCGGCCATCAGCGCGTCGGCGTTCTCGCCCTTGCGCTTGGCCATGCCGATCTGCTGGCTGAGCGCCTTGCGCCGGGCCTGGATCTGCTCGCTCTCGGTGATCGCGGCGCGGCGGCGCGTGTCGATCGCCAGGATCTCGGC
>JAFEFH010000177.1 GCA_018240695.1 Pseudomonadota bacterium
CCCTTCCATGTGCTGGCGACGCAGAACCCGCTCGAGCAGGAAGGCACCTATCCGCTGCCCGAAGCCCAGCTCGACCGCTTCCTGTTGCAGGTCGACGTCGGCTATCCCGACGAAGAAGCCGAGCGCCAGATCATGATCGCCACCACCGGCGCCGATGTGCCGAAGGCGGTGCAGGCGCTGTCGCCCGGCGACCTGATGGCCGCGCAGGCACTGGTCCGCCGCCTGCCGATCGGCCAGAGCGTGGTCGACGCGATCCTGAAGCTGGTGCGCGCCGGCCGTCCGGAGACCACCGACCTCGACATCGTGCGCCAGCGCATCGCCTGGGGCCCCGGCCCGCGCGCCAGCCAGTCCTTCATGCTGGCCTGCCGCGCCCGCGCCATCATCCAGGGGCGTCTTGCGCCCTCCGTAGATGACGTCGTGGCGCTGGCCGGTCCGATCCTGCGTCATCGCATGGCGGTGAACTTCTCGGCCCGTGCCGAGGGCATCACGGTGGAGACGGTGATCGCGCAGATGTGCGCGCGCCTTTCCTAAGTAACCTGTCGTAAGTCACGTCGCGTCGGAGCCGATGGCCCAGGCCTCCATCCTCAATCGTTCGCTCGAACTCGCCGGCACCCTGCCGGCGCTGATGGTGGCGGCCGACCGCGTGGCGGCGACCGTCATCCAGGGCGTGCACGGCCGGCGCCGCGTCGGCCAGGGCGATGCCTTCTGGCAGTACCGCCCGTTCCGCGACGGCGACAGCGCAAGCCGTGTCGACTGGCGTCAGAGCGCGCGCAGCCGTCACCTGTTCGTACGCGAGACCGAGTGGGAAGCCGCGGCCAGCGTCTGGCTGTGGCGTGACGCCTCGCCGTCGATGCAGTACGCCTCGTTGCGCGGCCTCGACACCAAGGCGGTGCGCGCCGAGCTGCTGACCCTGGCGCTCGCCAACCTGCTGACCGACGCCAGCGAGCGCATCGCGCTGCTGGGCACCGGCATGCGGCCGATCACGGGACGCATCGCCGTGCGACGCGTGGCCGAGGCGATGTTCGCGGAGACGCGCGACGCGGCCGGCACCGACACCGCCAAGGCGCGGCCGCTCGCCAGCTTGCCGCCCCTGATGCCGCTGCCTGCGCACGGCACGATCGTCCTGGTGTCGGACTGGCTCGATCCGCTCGACAAGATCGAGGCGGTCGTCCGCTACTATGCCAGCGCCGGCGTGCGCGGCCACATCGTGCAGGTGCTCGATCCCGCCGAGGAGGACCTGCCGTTCGACGGCCATGTGAAGTTCGAGGGCCTCGAGGCCGAGGGCCAGCACACGGTGCGCCGCGTCGAGACGGTGCGCGGCGCCTACGGCGCGCGGCTCGCCGCCCAGCGCGACGGCTTGCAGCGCCTCGCGCGGCCCGCCGACTGGACCGTCCATTTCCACCGCACCGACCGCCCGCCGCAAACCGCGCTGCTCTCGCTCTACCTGGCGATGGCCGACCTGCGCCGGCTGAACGCGGCGTGATCGCGATGACTTTCAGTGGACCGCGGGCTTCCAGCCCGCTCATGAGCGCGCTGGAAGCGCGCGGTCCACAAACATGCTGAGTCTCGGCGCGTTCGCCTTCGCCGCACCGGGCATGCTGGCGCTGTTGCTGGTCCTGCCGGCGATCTACTGGCTGCTGCGCCTGATCCCGCCGCTGCCCAAGCTGGTGCGCTTCCCCGCGATGCGCCTGCTGATCGGGCTGGAGCCCAGCGAGCAGACGCCGATGAAGATGCCGTGGTGGCTGCTGCTGCTGCGCATGCTGCTGGCCGCCGCGCTGATCCTCGCGGTCGCACGGCCGCTGCTCAATCCGCAGGCCGACCTGCCGGGTCGCGGCCCTCTTCTTCTCGTCATCGACGACGGCTGGTCGTCGGCGCCGGGCTGGACGACGCGCATCGCGCATGCCGAGCGGCTGATCCAGCGCGCCGAGCGCGGCGGACGGTTGGTCGCGCTGATGGGTACCGCGCCGCAGCCGCTCGACGCGCCGGCGGTGCGCCGCGGCGCGCTGCGGCCCGAGGAAGCGCGCACCATCCTGCGCGCCTTCCGTCCCAAGCCGTGGCCGACCGATCGCGCCGCCGCCGCCGCCGACATCGACCAGATGCAGATCGACAGCGGCGCCTACGCGGTGTGGCTGAGCGACGGTTTGCAGGATCCCGGCACCGACAAGTTCACCGAGCGGCTGCGCCGCTTCGGCGGGCTGGAGGTCGTGCTGCCCGACCAGGCGAGCACGCCGCTGTTGCTGCTGCCACCGGTCGCCGAGGGCCGCGATCTCAAGGTGCACGCGCTGCGTCCCGAGGCCGACGGGCCGCGCCGCACGGCCGTGCAGGCGTCGGACGAACAGGGCCGCGCCGTCGCGCGCATCGAGATCGACTTCCCGGCCAACGAGCGCCAGGGCACCGGCGTGCTGCCCGCCCCGCCCGAGCTGCGCAACCGCATGACTCGCCTCGACATCGAGACGCAGGGCGGCGCCGGCAGCACCGTGCTGCTCGACGAGCGCAACCGCCGCCGGCCCGTCTCCATCCTGGGCGAGCGCGAGACCGCGGGCGGCCAGCCGCTGTTGCAGGAGGTCTACTTCCTCGAGCGCGCGCTCGATCCCTATGTCAGCCTGTCGATCGGCGACCGCGAGCAGGTGCTGACCCGCAACACCGCCGTGCTGCTGATTCCCGACAGCTCGGCGCCGTCGGCCACCGACCGCGACGAGATCGCCAAGTGGATCGAGAACGGCGGCGTCGCCGTGCGCTTCGCCGGTCCCAATCTCGCCGCCGCGGGCGACAGTCTGGTGCCGACGCCGCTGCGACTCGGCGACCGCTCGCTGGGCGGCGTGATGAGCTGGGGCGAGCCCACGGCGCTCGCCGAGTTCCTGTCCAACAGTCCCTTCCTCGGCATCCCGATCCCGAAGGACGTGCGCATCTCCCAGCAGGTGCTGGCCGAGCCGACGCCCGACCTCGCCGACAAGACCTGGGCACGGCTGGCCGACGGTACGCCGCTGGTCACCGGCGAGAAGCGCGGCCGCGGCTATCTCGTGCTGATCCACACCACGGCCAACACCAACTGGAGCAACCTCGCTCTGTCGGGCCTGTTCGTCGACATGCTGCAGCGGCTTGTGCTGCTGTCGCGCGGCGTGGCGGGCGACGGCGTCAACAAGGCGCTGAAGCCGTGGCGCACGCTGGACGGCTTCGGCCGCCTCGGCGCGCCGCCGGCCGGCGTGCAGATGCTGCCGCCCGACGCGCAGCAGACCTTCAAGCCCAAGCCCACCACGCCGCCCGGCTTCTACGGCGACGAGAACGCCCAGGTCGCGTTCAACATCGGCGACCATATCGCGCCGCCCGCGCCGCTGGTGCTGCCGTCGGGCGTGACGACCGACCGGCTGTCAGAAGGCGGCGAGACCGATCTCTCGCGCTGGTGCCTGCTGGCGGCGGCGCTGCTGTTGTTGATCGACCTCTTCCTGTCGCTGTGGTTGCGCGGACTGCTGGGCCGGGCGGTGCGCCTGCGCGGCGGCTGGCGGCGCGGTGGCGCGGCGACCGCTTCGTTCCTCCTGTTGATCGCCGTCGCGAGCTTTGGCGGCCTGCCCGATGCGCGCGCCCAGACACTGGCCCAGACGCCGGCCAAACCCGGCGCGCCGGCAGCGGCCACGCCCGCGCCTCCCCCGCCCGTCCTATCCGAGCAGGAAGCGCTGAAGGGCGCGCTCGACGTGCGGCTGGCCTACATCATTACCGGCGACAAGGACGTCGACGATATCAGCAAGGCCGGCCTCGAGGGCCTGAGCGAAGTGCTGCGCAACCGCACCTCGGTCGAGCCCGCCGACCCGATCGGCCTCGACCTCGAGAAGGATGAGCCACGCCTCTATCCACTGATCTACTGGCCGATCACCTCGACCCAGCCCTCGCTTTCGCCCAAGGCAGTGGCCGCGCTCGACCGTTACCTGCGCACCGGCGGCATCGTCTTCGTCGACACGCGCGACCAGCAGATGAGTTTCGACAAGCCGGCGAGCGGCAACCCCGATCTCAAGCGGCTGCTGGGCGGCATCGAGACGCCGCCGCTGATCACCATGCCGCCCGAGCACGTGCTGACCAAGTCGTTCTACCTGCTGTCAGACATGCCGGGACGCTGGCAGGGCGGCAAGCTCTGGATCGAGGCCGGCAACGGCCGCGTCAACGATGGTGTCACGACGTTCGTCATCGGCTCCAACGACTATGCCGGTGCCTGGGCCGTCGACCAGCGCGGGCGCGGCCTGCTGCCGGTGACGCCGGGCGGCGAGACCCAGCGAGAGATGGCGTTCCGCGTGGGCGTGAACCTCGTGATGCATGCGCTGACCGGCAACTACAAGGACGACCTGGTACACATCCAGGACATCATGCAGCGGCTGCGGCGTTAGGAATGGCGCGATGAACACCACCTCCGCCGCGTCCATCGCCTTCGATCCGCTGATCCCGTGGGAAGCGCTGGCCGTCATGGCCGCGATCGGCGTCGTGCTGGTGCTGCTCGGCCTGCGTGCCGGCGCGCGCGGTACGCTGTTGCGTCTGGGTGCCGTCGCCGTGGTGCTGACGGCACTGGCGCGGCCCGAACTGATCGAGGAACAGCGCAAGCCGATCGCCGACGTGGCGCTCATCGTGGTCGACGACAGCGATTCGATGGCCATCGGCGAGCGGCGCCAGCAGGTCCAGGCGGCGCGCGACGCGCTGAAGCGGCGGTTCGGCCAGCAGGAAGGGCTCGAGATCCGCGAGACCGTGCTGCCGCCGGCGCACATCGCGCTGGGCAGCGAACGGCCGGGCGGCACGCGGCTGATCGAGGCGATGCGCTCGGCGCTGGTCGACGTGCCGCCGGAGCGGCTGGCAGGCGTGGTGCTGCTGAGCGACGGCCAGGTGCACGACGTGCCCGGCGCCCTACCGCCGGAACTGGGCGGCGCGCCGCTGCATGCGCTGATCGCCGGCAAGAAGAACGAGCGCGACCGGCTGATCGTGGTCGAGCAGTCGCCGCGCTACGGCGTGGTCGGCCGCGACGTCATCGCCAAGTTCCGGGTCGAGGATCCCGCCGGCGGCACAGCGCCCGTCACCATCACGGTGGGCGGCGAGATCGTGAAGCGCATGGACGTGCCTGTCGGCAAGTCCGTCGAGGTGCCGATCACGGTGGCCAATCCCGGTCCCAACGTCGTCGAGCTGGAGGTCGCGGCCGGCCAGAGCGAGCTCACGCTCGACAACAACCGCGCGCTCTTCACCATCGCGGGCGTGCGCGACCGGTTGCGCGTGCTGCTGATCTCGGGCGAGCCCTACCAGGGCGAGCGGGCGTGGCGAAACCTGCTGAAGAGCGATCCCGCCGTCGACCTGGTGCATTTCACCATCCTGCGCACGCCGCAGAAGGACGACTTCACGCCGGTGCGCGAGCTGTCGCTGATCGTCTTCCCGCAGCGCGAACTCTTCGAGCAGAAGCTGAAGGAATTCGACCTCATCATCTTCGACCGCTACGAGTCGGGCAGCCTGATCACGCGCGAGTATTTCCGCAACATCGCCGAGTACGTGAAGGGCGGCGGCGCGCTGCTGGTCTCGGTGGGACCGGCCTTCGCCACGCAGCGCTCGCTCTATCGCACGCCGCTCGGCCCCATCCTGCCGGCCGCACCGCTGGGCGACGTGCTGGAGACCGGCTTCAAGCCCAAGGTGACCGACATCGGCCAGCGTCATCCGGTGACGGCGAACCTGCCGCAGGAAGGCGTGGCCGGCGGCGAGCCCACCTGGGGTCGCTGGTTCCGGCTGGTGACGGCGCGCACCGAGCACGGCAACACGATCCTCTCGGGCGCGGAAGACCGCCCGCTGGTGATCCTCGACCGCGTCGGCAAGGGCCGCGTCGCGCAGCTGATGTCCGATCAGCTCTGGCTGTGGAACCGCGGCATCGACGGCGGCGGCCCGCAGCCCGAACTCGTGCGCCGGGTCGCGCACTGGCTGATGAAGGAGCCCGATCTCGAGGAAGAGGCGCTGCGCGCCACCGCCGTCGGCGGCCGCATCGAGGTGACGCGCCGCACGCTCGCGACCAGCTTCCCCAAGGTCACGATGACGCCGCCCGGTCCCGCGACGCCCAACCAGTCGGCCGATACCGCGCGCGTGCGCACGCTCGACCTGCAGCAGGTGGCGCCCGGCCTCGGCCGCGCCGTGATCGACGTCGACAAGCCCGGCCTCTACCGCTTCGACGACGGCACGCTGCGCACGGTGGCCGCGGTCGGCAATCCCGACCCGCTGGAATTCTCCGACGTGCGCGCGACCGACGCCAAGCTGAAGCCGCTGGTCGAGGCCTCGGCCGGCACGTCGATCTGGCTGTCGGACCATCCCGATCCCGACGTGCGGCCGGTGCGCCCCGGCCGCTCGGCCGGCGGCTCGGATTGGCTCGGCCTGCGCCGCAACGAGGGCTACACGGTGGCCGGCATTCACCAGACGCCGCTGTTGCCCGGCATCCTGGTCGCCCTCGCCTTCCTGATGGCCATCGCCGCTGCCTGGTGGCGCGAGGGCCGCTAGGCCTTATCCGAAGGCGATGTCGGCGATGACCGGCAGGTGGTCGGAAATTCGCCGCGCCTCGCGGTCGGTGTGGGTCGCCACCAGCGCGGTGCGCGGCCACAGGTAGATCCGGTCCAACCGGAACAGCGGGAACTTCGCCGGGAACGTGCGGTGCGCGGTGTAACCCGGCAGCGCGCGCGCCAGCCGGCGGCGCACCGAGCCCGGCCAGACCCAGTCGTTGAAGTCGCCCATCGCGATGGTCGGCATGCCGACGGTACCCATCATCTTGGCCAGCGCGAACGCCTGGCTGCGGCGTTCGTGCAGGCTGAGGCCAAGATGCGTGGCAATCACCCGGATCGGGCCGGCCGGCGTATCGACGTCGCTGCGGATCGCCCGCCGCGGTTCGCGCGCGGCATAGGACAGGTCGTGGATCTCGGTGTTGGACAGCGGCCAGCGGCTGATCAGCATCTGGCCGTAGTCGCCATCGGCGGTCGTGACCGCCCGGGCGCGCGCGCCGTGGCTGCCGAGCAGGCGCTGGAGGATGTCGAAGGGATCGTCGACGCCCTGCGCCCGTGCCCGCCGCGAATCGACTTCCTGCAAGGCCACGATGTCAGGCGCGTGCCGCTTCACGAGAGCCACGACGCGGTCGAGGTCGAAGCGCGGATTGCGGCCGAGCGCCCCGTGGATGTTCCAGGTCATGGCGCGCAGCTTCACGCGCGGTCTCCCAGCCGCGAGACCAGCGCCTGCACGCCGATCGTGGCGCCGATCCAGACCGCGAACGCCAGGACGAAGAGCGCGATCTGCACCGGATCGGGATCGGAGAGCAGCGCCACGATGCGGTCACCGAGGAACGCCAGCGCGACCAGCCCCGGCCCCATGCCGATCAGGGAGCCCAGCACGAAGTCGATGGTGCGCACGCCGCTCGCGCCGCAGATCAGGTTGATCACGGCAAAAGGAGCGAGCGGGACGACGCGGATCGCGACGACCGCCAGCACGCCGCGCCGTCGCAACATCGCCTGCGCCTTCTCACGGCGGCGGCCGAGCAACTGGAACACTGCCTCGCGTCCAAAGCGCGCACCGATCCAGTAGGTGAGCGTCCCGCTCAGCAGCGCGCCCGCGAGCGCGTAGAGGATGCCGGGCAGCGGCCCGAACGTCGCGGCCATCGCCACGATCATCATCGTGACGGGAAAGGCCAGCACCCCGCCCGCCGTGAACAGGCCGATGGCGATCAGCGGCGCCCAGCGATTCCGGGCGAAGCCCGACAGGACCTCCTTCGCCCCGTCGATCGAGGCGTATTCGGAGAGACCGGTGAACCGCCACGCCAGGGTGAGGCCGATCAGGACCAGCGCGACCGCGATACCGAGCGCGAGGCCGGAACCTTGGCCGCTCTTGGGAAAGAAGCGACGAAGCAGCCGTCGCAGGCGCAAAGGCCGTTTGGGATCGGCGACCTCCTCGCCGAGGCTCGACAATGCATCGTCGTCGGGTTCGCCATCCTCGATCGGGCGCAGGCTGTGGCCGTTCGCCGCCAGCCGGTCCACGGCAGCGACCAGCGAGCCGCCGTCGCGCACCGTTTGCGCCACTTCTTCGGGCGTGACGCCGCAATGCTCCGCCACCAGCCGGTCGCGCAGCCGCAGGATGGCCGCGCGTTCGCCGTCGCTGCGCGCCTCCACGGCGAGGTCGCATTCGGTGTCGACACCCATCGACCGGTTGTCGAGATTGGCCGAACCGACGCGCAGCAGGCGGTCGTCCACGATCATGATCTTCGAATGGATCATCGTGTCGGTCGCCTTGTCGCGCTTCTCGACGGCGGCGAAGAGCAGCCGCACGCGGGCGCCACCCACTTTGCGCAGGGTGCGCCAGAAACGGATGCGGCCATTGCGCATGGTGCGGCGCTCGATCCAGGAATCGTGGCTGCGAGGCGCCACGATCACCACCTCGAGGTCCGGTACGGCGCGCAACTGGCGCGCCAGCCGGCCGGCGACGACGGGACAGGTCACGAACTGGTTCTCGATGTAGATGGAGCGGCGCGCTTGATCGATCGAATCGAGGAACAGCGCCTCGACCTCGTGCACGCCCTGCTCCGAGCCGTAGCGCGGCTGGGTGCGCGCGATGCCGACATCGACGTCGGCGAAGTCCGCCACCACGGCGTCCGGCCACGGATCGCCGAGCGGCGCGACGACAGGCTCGCCACCATTGGCATGGCACCAGCGCAGGCGCGCCAGTTCGGCGAGCGCCTGCGCCGCCGCGCCGTCGACCATCATCTGCACGTCGTGGAACGGCCGGTACGGCCGTCCCGCGGGATCGACGCGGTGGGGATTGTCGAGATCGTGAGCCTGCGTGTCCCACCGGCGGATCGTGAGATCGAGCCCGCCCGAGAAAGCCAACGCATCGTCGATCACCACGATCTTCTGGTGCTGGGAGCAGCCGAAGGGAACGGAGTTGTCGAGGCAGAGCGTGATCCGCTCGGGCGTGCTCCAGCCCAGCGACAGGCGCGGCAGCAGCTCGCGCTCGCCGGCATAGAGCAGCGAATAGTCCCAGAGCAGCAAATGGACGTGCAGCTCGGGCCGAGCCGCGACCAGCGCGCCCAGAAAATCGGCCAGCCCCGCCGGGAATCCGTCGCTCGGCTCGCCGTCGGCGCCGACCAGGCGGGTGCGGCTGTCGATGTCCCAGCCGACGATGAAGATGCTCTTCCGGGCCTTGAGGCAGGCGGCCCGGACCGCCGCGAAAAACGGCGCCGCATCGACCAGGACAGCCGCCCGGGAAGCCCGTTCGATGCGCCAGACATTGCGCCCCGGCCGGAGGATCTCGAAATCCATGCCGCATCAACGCATATCCGGGCCCGAGGTTCGATAGTCCCGTTACCAACCGGAAACTTGATCCCCCGCCGCCAGGCGCCATTTTGAGGCCAAGAGGTAAACAAAATGATCGAACTCAGACCCTTCGAGAAGCTCGGCAAGTCGGACCATGGCTGGCTCAAGGCCAACTTCCATTTCAGCTTCGCCGACTACCGCAACAACGACCGCGTGCACTGGGGTGCGCT
>JAFEFH010000178.1 GCA_018240695.1 Pseudomonadota bacterium
TCTCGACCTGCACGACGCGGCCATCGGTCGACGAGCCGCCGTCCGGCTCGACGCGCTGCATGCGCTTCACGGTCGGCGCCACGCGCGCGATCTTGCCGCGGAACACGGTGGGATTGCCACGGAAAGTGATCTCCACCTTGCCGCCCGGCTTCAGCCGGTCGAGATGGACTTCGTCGACATCGGCGAACACGCGCATCTGGCTCATGTCGACGATCTTGGCGATGCCGGCCGCCGCGATGCGCTCGGCCTGATGGGTATAGATCTGGACGACGATGCCGTTGACCGGCGAGCGGACCAGCGACTGCTCGCGGGTCGTCCGCGCATTATCGAGCTTGGCCGAGGTGATGGCGATGTCGGTATCCGATTGGGCGATGTCGGTCTCCAGGGTCTCCTTCATCACGCGCAGCTTGGCCTCTTCGCGCGCGAGATCCTGCTGGGAGATGTTCAGCTCTAGTTGCTTCATGTCCGGCTGCTTGCCCGACCGCTGCATCTCGAGCGTCTTCAGCTTGAATTCCTCGGACTTGCCCTTGACCACCACTTCCTGCATGGCGATCTCGGCCGTGCGATAGCCCGAGACCATCGCCTCACGCTGGCGCTTGCCTTTTTCGAGTTCGGCCTCGGTCGTACGCACCAGCACATCGGCCTTTGCGTAGCCGGAAAGCACGCCGATCACTTCGTCCTGCTTGACCTTTTGACCTTCGACGATGCGCAACTCGGTGAGCACGCCGCCGCCCTCGGCATTGCCCGCGATCTGGGCAGTGCCCATCGGCGCGTCAGTATAACCCCGCGAGATCAGCGGGCCGCTGGGCTTGATCGCGTCCTGCGCGCTGCTCGTCTGTCGGCTTGGCGCGATCCACATCGCCAGAGCCGCAACCACGAACAGCAGGACCGCACCCACCGCACCCCACCTGTATTTCTGCTTTCGCGCCATCCTGCTTCCAGTATCCGTCGACCGTTCCGATTGTTCAGAACGAGGTGGTCGGCGTGACCGTGCCCTTCGCCACGCCTACTATCGAGAACGTCCGATAGATAGCGGTCAGGATCTTGTTGTACTCATAAAGTGGCGCATTCGTGACATACACCACGTCCTGAGGCTGCACGCCGAACTGCTGCGCTACGAAGATAGACACTGGCTGGTTCAAATCCAGACGAAAAACCCGTCCCCGGGCTACGGGATTGTTGACGACATCGCCCATCCGGAACACGAAAACGCCGGTTTTATTAGCCTGTTCGTCGGCCAGGCCGCCTACCTGTCCCAGCGCTTCGAGCAAGGTCATGTTGGGCCGCGTGATCTCGACATTTCCCGATTTCATGACCGCGCCCAGCACGGTGAAGATACGGGAGTTCGGGCGCACGACGATCTCATCGCCCTTCTGGATCGCGATGTCGTGACCGGCGAGCAACTCCGAATACTGGGCCTGGAGAATGACCTGGCCTCCACGCCGCACGACGACCTGCAACTGCGTGCCGACGCCGACCGGACCGCCGACACGGTTGATCGCATCGACCACCGAGCGGACGCCCTCCAGGATCGAGACACGGCCAGGCTGCTTCACGTCGCCCGACACCATCACGGTGTGCGTACGGTCGGCGACGAACTCGACGATGACCTGTGGGTCCTGCGCCTTGCCCTTGGCTGTCAGCTGGCTACCGATGCGCTGTTCGATCTGCGACAAGTCGAGTCCCGCGACCTGGACTGTCCCGAGATACGGAACCTCGATTGTGCCCTTGTCGGTGACGCGCTGGGCACCGAGATCGGCGCCGGGGCGCTGAATAGTCGGGAAGACACTGCCTTCGTAGGGTTCGAAGATGCGGACCTTGAGAACGTCGCCCGGCGCCACGGACACGCGCGCTCCCGCCGACAGGCCACTGGTCGTCGACGGCACGTCCACGGTCGCAGGCGGCCGGTAGGGCACGACAGTCGTCGGGGTCAGGTCGATGACGTCAAAAGGTAACGCCTCGGTGCTGCGCGAGCTGGCGTCGTTCATCCACGGGCCACTGCCCGGGATGGCCTGGCATCCGCCGACAACGATCCCCAGGCCAAAGACAATGGCAGTGGGTCGCGCGACTGCGCGCAGCCGGCTCCAGATTGTCAAATTCACATCTCCGTGCGAAACGCCGGCACCTGTACGCCTGCCGTGTCCCGTGATCTTGCCTCAGCCAGCCGTGTAATTAACCTGTCGTGCGGCGCGGGTGCAAGCTCTCGGCAGAGCCTTCTGCAGCCCCCGGCTTGAGACGCGTGACGGCCTCATCGAGGTTCTGCGCCACGTCCAGGAGCCTGGAAAACCCGCTGACCAGCAGACAATCGGCTGCGGGCCCCGTGAACCGGCAGAAAACGACCCGAACGCGCGCTTCCTCCGCCCGGTGCAGGACGGTCGCTAGCGTACGAACGCCGGCGGCTCCCATGTAGGTCACTTCGCCACCATCGACGATGAGTCCGGTTCCCGGCCGCACCGCGTCGAGGAGCATCTGTTCGACGTCCCCTACCGTCGTCGAGTCGACGCACTCCGGCAGTTTGACCGTCGTGATCCCCTGAGGGGCATCAATCGCCGTCACCTCAGGTTCCCCCACGACGTCATCCCCATTGGCACGCCATTGGCCTCCAAGATCCGTCCCACGCCACATGATGGCCCTGCTGCTGAGGGCGCTGACCATCAATACCGGTGCCAGGCACTCCCGAACCAGTGCCGCGCCCGCCGCCCTCAGACCGAACGTCAGTCCGCGACGCGACATGAACCACTTTTCCGCCACCAGCCAGAGCAGGGTATGGAGCAACAGGCAGGCCGCCACGATGTCGGGGCTCGCTCCCGCTGTGACAAGGCCTGTCACACCGAATATTCCGGACGCCACCCAGCCCACCACTGGCTCCCAGATCACCAGCGGCCAGACCGGCAGGTGCAGACGCGTCCGCGCCCAGCGCACCTGACGCCGCCACACGGCCGACCAGTCGCGCGGACCGAGCGGCAGTCGCACCATGAAGTCCCCGAGTGTCGTGAGCAGGCCGAGTTCGCGCACCGAGCGCGTGACCGAATAGTCGTCGGCGATCCACCGGTTGAAGCCACGCCAATTGCCGATGCGCTGGAGCGTGTCGTGCGACATGAGCGTGACGCCGCCGGATGCCACGGCAAGGCCCAGGCGGTCGGCCGCGAGCAGGAAGCGGGCCTGATGGCCGTCGATGTACGCGCGCTCGAGTTCGGCAGCGAAGTTGCCCGGCGCCTCGCCCCCCTTCAGCGCCAGCACCAATCCGACTTTGTCGGAAAGCGGCGCCGCCGCACGCCGCAGGTTCTCGGCATCGAGCAGGATGCCCGCGTCGCACAGTGCGACGAACGGGCGGCTCGCCGCCTCGAGACCCTTGCGGACATTGTTCATCTTCGGATTGAAGGTCGTGTCGTTGCCGATGAGGATCGGCGCATCGGGCCACAATGCCCGCACCGGTGCCACCGCGCCGTCATCCTCCGCCGCCACGCAGATCAGCACTTCGGCGCCGGCGCCCGCGAGCGCCATCAACGCCTTGACGTAAGGCTCGGAGGCATCCGCTGCACCGCTCATGGGCGCCACGATCGAGAAATCGGACGGCGTGCGCCGTCCCGACGATTCCAGGGCGCGGCTACCGCTGCGTCGTCCCGCCAGAGCCGCCGTCCCCCAGTGCAGAAGCGTGCCTACGCCCCACCATCCCAGTCCGATGCAGGCCACGGCGCTCACGGCCATGGGAGGCTACTCGCTGGCCGAGAAGCGGTGGATATCGTCCTTCTCCACCATCAGAGCGCGGTGATAGTTGCGGATCACGGCGCTGGGGTCGCCCTCTTCGCGGATGCAGCCTTCCTCGATCCAGATCGCGCGCGTGCACAGGCGGCGCACCTCGGCCATCGAGTGCGAGACGAACAGCAGCGTGCCCGTCTTCCGAAAATTGTCGATCCAGTCGAGACACTTGCGCTGGAACGCGGCATCGCCGACAGCCAGCGCCTCGTCGACCACCAGAATCTCGGCCTCGACGTGGGCACAAATCGAGAAGGCAAGGCGCGTGCGCATGCCCATCGAATAGTGCTTCACGGGCTGGTCCATGTAGTCGCCGATCCCGGCGAACTCGGAGATCGACTGGAACTTGCGCTGGATCTCGGCGCGCTTCAGGCCCAGCACGGCACCGCCGATCATCACGTTCTCGCGGCCCGACAGCTCGAGATCGAAGGTCGATCCCAGCGCCAGTACCGGGGCGATGCGGCCGTTGACCCGGAGTTCGCCGTGGCTGGGCAGCGTCATGCCGCAGATCACCTGCAGCAGGGTGGACTTGCCGCAGCCGTTGCGGCCCAGGAAACCGATGCTCTCGCCGCGCCGGACCTCCAGGTTGATGTCGCGCAGGACCACGAAAGGCTTGAAGTACGACTTCCACCATCCGAAGAGGACCTGCTTCAGCCAGTCATTGCGCCGCGCGTAGAGCTGGAAAGCCTTCCCGAGGTGCTTGGCCTCGACGACGATGTCAGAGGACGTCGACGATGACATTCCGATACCTGTCGAAGAACCAATAGCCGAAATAGAAAGTGAAGATGGAAGTGAAGAGGGTCCAGGCATAGACTTGCCAGTTGGGAAGCTTGCCGACGAGCATGATGTCGCGCATCACCTCGACATAGCCGGTGAGCGCATTGGCATAGAGCCAGAAGTCGAGCGGCGCCGGCAGCTGGCTCTGGGCATAGAAAACCGGCGTAGCGAACATGAACAGCGGCACGATGTTGATCATCAGGTAGCCGGCATCCCGGGTAAAGGCGCCGACCGCGCACAGGAACCACGACATGCCGACCAGGAAAGCCAGGAAGGGAAGGAAGATGAACGGCAGCAGCAGCCAGGTCCACGGCAGGCTGCCGACGACCAGGAACTGGAAGATCATCAGCACGCCGATCGAGATCACGGTGTAGAGCGTGGCGCGCAGCGTCGAGATGATCGCCAGCATGTCGCTCGGGAAAATGGTCTGCTTGATGAAGTGGACGTATTCGTGCAGCAACATCGGCGCGCGAAAGGCCATCTCCGACCAGAAATTGAACACGACGATGCCGCTCAGGATGAACAGGGCGTAACTCGTGTTCTGACCGCTGGCGATGCGGTACTGCCCCGGCAGGTCCAGGCGGCCCGCGAAGAAGAAGGTGTAGACGCCGATCGCCAGCAGCGGCGCCACGACAGCCCATACCCAGCCGGCGATCGATCCCTTGAACCGCTCGGCGACCTCGCGCCGGAGGATCGCCTGGATCAGATCGCGGTGATGCCACATCTGCAGGAAGGGCCTGGCAAAGAAGCGGACCGTACGCGCGCCGGAACCGAGATTCTCGACGACGATCTGCTTGCCGTTGACAACGTTCACCGACGGCATGAGCCGCGTCTCTCCTTGTTCGATCCGGTGGTGAGCCCGGTCGGTGTCGAACCGACGACCCTCTGATTAAAAGTCAGATGCTCTACCGTTGAGCTACGGGCTCGCTCCGGGGCTGCGCCGCAGGCCGAAACCCGACGCGGCGCCCGTATAAAGTGTGCCAGTCCCACGGTCAACGCGCCGCCCCGATGGCCGGTGCGGCGCTTCAGCCCGCGGAAAACTTGTTTTTCAACCTTTCGAAGACCCTTTTCGACACGAATTGCGAGGTATCTCCCCCCAGCCGGGCGATGTCCTTCACCAGCGACGAGGCGATGAACTGGTGCCGGTCCGACGCCATCAGGAAAATGGTCTCGACGTTGGGCTCCATGCGCGCGTTCATGTTGGCCATCTGGATCTCGTACTCGAAATCCGACACCGCGCGCAGGCCGCGGATGATGACCGACGCTTTCACCTGGCGCGCGAAGTGGATCAGCAGGCCCTCGAACGGCACCACCTCGATGCGCGTGCGGTCGGCCTCCGGAAAGTCCGCGATGTCGTCCTTGATGATCTCGATCCGCTCCTCGAGCGAGAACAGCGGCCCCTTGCCGATGTTCATCGCCGGGCCGATCACCAGCTTGTCGACCAGACGCAACGAGCGCCGGATCACTTCCATGTGTCCGCTGGTAATCGGATCGAACGTGCCCGGATACACCCCCGTGCGCTCGACGGCCATCGCTCCCCCTCTTCCGGCTAAATGCGCGCCGGCTGCAGCGGCGAAGTCTTAGCGGCACGGCTGGCCCTTATCCACCGTTTGTTTCGGAATGATCCTCGTCGGACCCGGTCCCGCCGCCATTCGCCTCGTCGTCCTCGCCGATGCGGATCGCCGAAACGACGCGCTCGCCTTCGCTGACGTTGACGATGCGCACGCCGCGCGTGCCGCGCCCCGCGATGCGGACTCCGTCGACCGGGCAGCGGATCAAGGTGCCGCCATCGGTGACCAGCATGATCTGGTCGGCTTGCTCGATCGGGAAAGCCGCAACCACCTGGCCGCCCTTGGCGAGGTTCATGAGCTCCACGCCCTTGCCGCCGCGTCCGGTCACCCGGTACTCGTAGGCCGAGGTGCGCTTGCCAAAGCCCGACGAGGCAACGGTGAGCACGAACTCTTCCTTCGCCTGAAGTTCCTTGAACCGATCCTCGGAGAGCGTGGCCGCAGGTGCGGCGGCCTCCTCGCCTGCCGGTTCAGCGGCCGGAGCCTCTTCCTCGGCGGTCTCGGACTGGTTCTCGAGCTGGCGCAACGCGCGCGATTGACGGAGATAGGCGTCGCGCTCCTCGCTGGCGACACCCTTGCCGGCATCGACCAGCGACATCGAGATCACCTCGTCGCCCTCGGCGAGCGCGATGCCGCGCACACCGGTCGAATTACGGCTGGCGAAGACTCGAACGGCGGAGACCGGGAACCGCATCGCACGTCCCAGGCGCGTCGCCAGCAGCACGTCCTGCTCCTCGGTGCAGACGCCGACGCCGATCAGGCGGTCGCCCGCATCGTCGCCCTCGAACTTCATGGCGATCTTGCCGTTCTGGTTCACGTTCACGAAGTCGCCGAGCTCGTTGCGGCGCACGCCGCCGCGCGCCGTGGCGAACATGACGTTGAGCGTCGTCCAGCTCGCCTCGTCCTCCGGCATCGGCATGAAATTGGTGATCGTCTCGCCTTCACTGAGCGGCAGGAGATTCACGAACGCCTTGCCGCGCGCCTGCGGGGCGCCGAGCGGCAGGCGCCAGACCTTGAGCTTGTAGACGATGCCGCGGCTGGAGAAGAACAGTACGGGCGTGTGGGTGTTGGCGACGAACAATGAGGAGACGAAATCGTCGTCGCGCGTGGCCATGCCGGAGCGGCCCTTGCCGCCGCGGCGCTGCGCACGATAGGCCGATACCGGCACGCGCTTGACGTAGCCGCCGTGCGTGACGGTGACCACCATGTCCTCGCGCTGGATCAGGTCCTCGATGTCCTGCTCGAACTCGTTGTCGACGATCTCGGTGCGGCGCGGCGTGGCGAACTGGTCCTTGATCTCGACCAGCTCCTTGCGCATCAGCGCGAACAGCTTGTCGCGATCGGCCAGCAGCTCGAGATAGCCCTCGATCAGCTTGGCGACCTCGGTCAGTTCCTCGGCGATCTTGTCACGCTCCAGGCCGGTGAGGCGCTGGAGGCGCAGTTCGAGGATGGCGCGGGCCTGGACCTCGGAGAGCCGGTAGGTGCCTTCGGCGGAGACCTCGCGGCCGGGCTCGGCGATCAGCGCGATCAGCGGCGCCACGTCGGAGGCCGGCCAGTCCTTGGCCATCAACCGCTCGCGCGCCACGACCGGGTCGGGCGCGCGTCGGATCATCTCGATCACCTCGTCGATGTTGGCGACGGCGATGGCGAGACCGACGAGGACGTGGGCGCGGTCACGGGCATGGTTCAGCTCGAACCTGGTGCGCCGGGTGATGACCTCGGCGCGGAAGCGGATGAACGCCTCGAGCAGCTCCTTGAGGCTCATCAGCTTCGGCCGACCGCCGTCGAGCGCCAGCGCGTTGATGCCGAACGAGGTCTGCAGCGGCGTGAAACGGTAGAGCTGGTTCAGGACCACGTCGGCCATGGCGTCGCGCTTCAGCTCGATCACCAGCCGCACGCCGTCGCGGTCGCTCTCGTCGCGAATCTCGGAGATGCCCTCGACCTTCTTGTCGCGCACCACCTCGGCAATGCGCTCGTGCAGGCGCGCCTTGTTCTCCTGATAGGGAATCTCGGAGACGATGATGGACTCGCGGCCGCCGCTTCTTTCCTCGACCGTCGTACGCGCCCGCATGATCAGCGAGCCGCGCCCCAACTCGTAGCCGGCGCGGATGCCGTTGCGTCCCAGGATGATGCCGCCGGTCGGGAAGTCCGGGCCCGGCACATACTCCATCACCTGCTGCATGGTGATGGCGGGATTGTCGATCAGCGCGCAGCAGGCGTCGATCAGCTCGCCGAGATTGTGCGGCGGAATGTTGGTCGCCATGCCGACGGCGATGCCGCCGGCGCCGTTGGCCAGGAGGTTCGGGAACGCCGCCGGCAGGACCGTCGGCTCCATCTCGCGCTCGTCGTAGTTCGGCTGGAATTCGACCGTGTCCTTGTCGATGTCGGCCAGCAGCGTCTCGGACACCGTGGCCATGCGCGCCTCGGTGTAGCGCATGGCGGCCGGCGGATCGCCGTCCATCGAACCGAAGTTGCCCTGCCCCGAGATCAGCGGCAGGCGCATCGAGAAGTCCTGCGCCATGCGCACCATGGCGTCGTAGATCGCCGAGTCGCCGTGCGGGTGGTACTTACCCATCACGTCGCCGACGATACGCGCGGACTTGCGGAAGGGCCGCGTCGAGTCGTAGCCGCCTTCCTTCATGGCGTAGAGTATACGCCGCTGCACCGGCTTCAATCCGTCGCGCGCATCGGGAAGCGCACGCGACACGATCACGCTCATCGCGTAATCGAGATAGGAGCGTCGCATCTCCTCTTCGATGGTGATCGGCGCGATGTCGTGCGAAGGCTGCGGCGGCGTGCCGTCCGAACGGGGCGGCGGAGGCGGCGGAGGCGGCGGGAGGATCGTATCGTCGCTCACGAAAATCCTGGCTTTTTGCTCGTTCTTTGTGGCTCCGCCGGGGGTTCCACGGAGAGGTGGCGCACCCTATCAGCAAGCCTCCTCAACACCAACAAAAAACGCTCCGGAAACCGACCTTTAACTATTTGATTTTATTGGGTAATTTTCGCCCGGAAACGACCAGCAAAAAGCCCTCCGAATGACCCCCAAACCGGCTCCTGCGCGCCCCTCTATCGTCGTCCTCGACCTCGGCGGAGTCCTCGTCGACTGGAACCCGCGGCACCTCATGGAACGGCTGATCGCAGACAACGCGCGGCGCGAGCATTTCCTCAGCACCGTGCTGACCACCGAGTTCCTGATGGCGCTCGATGTGGCCGCCGATTCGCGCCAGGCCATCGCCCCCGCTCTGCTGCGTCATCCGGAATATGCGACCGAAATCGCCCTCTACATCGAGCTTTTTCCCGAGACGATCAGCGGCGAGTTCCCGGCGATGGTGGCGCTGGTGCAGCGGCTGGATGCGGCAGGCGTGCCGGTCTTCGGCCTGACCAACTGGGCGGGCGATACGTTCACGCTG
>JAFEFH010000179.1 GCA_018240695.1 Pseudomonadota bacterium
AGGGTCGGCACCCCTGGCGCCTCGTCGGAACGCCGCGGCGACAACAGGCCGAACGCCTTCAGCTTGCCGCTTTGAACCAGCGGCATAGCGACCGTAGTTGTATCGAAGGAAAGCTTCACCTCGCCCGCCACAAGGTCGGTAGCCGCCGCCGCGCTGCCCTTGTAGGGGACGTGCAGCAATTCGGTGCCCGACTTCTTCATAAATAGCTCGCCCAGCAGGTGATTGGTCGAACCCATTCCGAAGGAGGCGAAAGAAAGCTTGCCAGGATTGGCGCGCGCGAGTGCGATCAACTCCTGCACATTGTTGGCCGCTACCGACGGATGAGCCACCAGCACAAAAGTGACGGTGCCGATTTCGGCGATAGGCGTGAAGTCCTTCAGCGTGTCGTAAGGCGGGACAATCTTCACTGCCGGTAGCACGACCATCTCGGATCCCGTGCCCAGCAACAGGGTGTAGCCGTCCGGCGCCGCGCGCGCGACCGAGGCCGCGCCGATCGCCCCGCCGGCGCCGGCGCGATTGTCGACGACTACCGATTGGCCCAGCTCGGCGGAGAGTTCCTTGGCGATGATACGCGCCGCGGTGTCGGTGGCACCTCCTGGCGCAAAGGCTGCGACGAGTGTTATCGGCTTATTTGGATAGGCGGGCTGCGCCACGGCTGGGCTGGCGACCACGCCCCCCAAGAGAAACACGGCAGCCAGGATCCTGAACGACAGCATGGAGACTCTCCCCTTGTGAACCGGCGCTTTGGCCGGCGAACTAGACTCCGCCTGTCGCGCCGTCTCCTACTGCCGCTGACGCATGATGCGCAGGGCGGCGCGGGAGGCCTGGCGGACGTGATGCTGCGAGGCCTTGCTCGCGGCTGCTTCGTCGCGCGCGCACAGGGCCTCGTACATTCTGGTTAGTTCATCGAGCGTCTCGGGAAGGCGGCCGGCCTCCGACATCGAAGTGCGGCGCAGCAGCACGATCCTGTTGTGCAGGAGCTTCAGCATCGAACTCAGTACTTTGTTGCCGCTGCCCTCGAGGATGACGTCGTAAAAGTCGCTGCTAAGCTCAAGCGTGCGCAGTACATCGCCGGCCTGCGCGGCGCGTTCCAGCTCGACAAAAACACGTTGCAGCTTGCGCACGTGGCCGCTGGAGGCACGCAGCACGAATCCCGCGCAGGCCTGCGCCTCGAGTATCCCGCGGACTTCATAGATTTCTTCCGCGTCCTCATAGGACAGCACCGACACAACCGGCCCTCGGTTCGGCACAAGCGTGACCAGCCCCTCGGCTTCGATCTGGCGCAGCGCCTCACGCAACAGCGTGCGGCTCACGCCCAGCGTCTCCATGAGCTGCCGCTCTTTCAGCCGTTCGCCGGCATTGTACCGGCCCGACAAGATCGCCTTGCGCAGATCCTCTTCTGCCTGTTTGCGCAGCGGTGTTGCGCTCTCGGCGCCGTTCACGGAGGGGCTGCTCATCGCGACAGCTCCCCCGTCGGCGTGTTGGCGACGATGCGGGCGTAGATTTCCATCGTTCGCACCAGCTCGCGGGCAAGCGCCCCAGGCGTCGAGCCGACCCAGTCGTAGCCCTGCGCGACGAGTCGCATCCTGAAGTTTTGGTCCTCGCCGAGCACCTTCGCCATGGCAGCCAGACGCTCAAGCAGCGGAGCCGGCGTGTCCTTCGGCCCGAACAGGCCGAACCAGCCGTTGAACTCCAGCTGCGGCACGCCCTGCTCCTTGAACGTCGGTACGTCGGGCAGGGTCTGCGTGCGCTTCTCACCGCTCACGGCCAGCAGGCGGATTTTGCCCTGCTTCTTCATGGCATCGAGCGCGCTGGTGGTCAGGAACACCGAATCGACCTGGCCGGCGAGCAGGTCGGTGATGGCTTGAGCAGAACCTTTGTACGGAACGTGCTCGAGCTTCGCGCCGGTCGCGCCCGCCAGAACCAGCCCGTAAAGGTGAGCCGAGGAACCCACACCAAAGGTCCCGTAGGCGACGGGCTTCCGGCGCGCTGCCGCGATGGCGTCGTCCAACGTCTTCCAAGGCGAGGTCGAAAGCACAGCCCACGCCGTCGCCGTCTCCGCCAACAGCGTGGCCGCGCTGAAATCCGCCGCCGGATCGACATCGCCGCGATGGATGAGCGGTCCCAGCGCGTGAGTGCTCGATGTGCCGAGCAGGAAGGTCGCGCCGTCTGGCTTCTGTCGCGCAACGTAGCGATTGGCGATGACGCCGTTGGCGCCCGGCTTGTTGTCGACGACGAAAGTCGTGCCGGGAACCATCGGCGCCGCCGCGTTGGCGAATTCGCGTGCGAGCTGGTCGGCGCCGCCCCCCGGCGCGAAGGGAACGACCAACGACACGAGGGGCGGCAGGCCTCCCCCCTGGGCGCGCGCTGCGCCTAGATGGCCGAGTGCACCTGCCGTCGCCGTAGCCAGGGCCGAGAGGGAAAAGGACCTTCGCTGCATCAAAACCTCCGGAGTTCGCCTAAACCGTGGCGATGGGCGTCACGGGAGAGCCCACTGCACCCGGAAGATTGAGGGGAGGTGCCGTCAACAGGAAGCGATTCCTTCGGTTCTTCCGCAGCCATGCAGCGAGGTCACGCAGGAACCACAGCTCGCCAAGATGGATGCCGTTCTTGAACAGACAATGTTCGTGCAGCGGCAGTAGGGCATGGGAGGTTTGCGGAGTGTCCCTGGACATTAGCTCCACCGCAAAATTGTCGGAGATCAGCGCGGCGATGCCGATGTCGGTGATCCACGAAAGGAGCCGCCCATCGCGCCCGTCGAGACCAGCGCAGGATCGCTGCAATACCGCCGCGTCGGGCTTGCCGCCCATGCCGAGAATCAGATCGTCGAGGCCGGTGTAGAAGCACACCATGTCGCCCTTCTCGATGATGACCCCGTCCTTCTCCAGGATGCGCTGTAGATCGCCGTAGCCGACAGCATGGTTCTCGCGGCCATAATGATGCGCGAGGTCGACCAGCACGGCACGCCCCTGCACACCGTGCCGCGCCATATTCTCGATACCGAGCACGTCGGCCCGCGGGTTTTCGTAGATCATCCATGCCTCGCTGCGTTCGCAGCGCTCGGCGACGGTCAGGCCGTGGCGCGGACGATAGCCGTTATAAAAGGTTATCTCGGGCTTCCCGCTGCCGTCGGAGTCGAACAGGCTGCCCATATGAGCGAGCCCGTCCCATTGCGTGGAATACTGCGTGTGCAGAAGCACCACGTCGTCGGATACGATGTCGGTAAGCAGCGGATTGTCGCGCTCGAGGGCGAAGCAGAAGCATTGTTCGCCCGCGCTCTTGCCGGCACGCAAGGTAGCGAAGCGGCGCGGGGGATGGCGGCTTGGATGAAGCGCATTGCCGCCCGGAAGGTCGAGCGGCAGCGAAAGACTGAAGGTCTCTCCCGTGTGCGCCTCCGCCAGACCCTTCAACACCTGCTCGCGGCCGACGAGGTTCATCGCCCCGAGCTGGTCGTTGGGCCCGAAATCTCCCCAATTCGCCCCGTCCGGCCGGCGTGTCCAGCGCCGGTTCATACCTTGCCCTCATATCCCTGGCGCTTTGCTTCCGCCCGCTCGGCCGCCTTTGCGGCCTGCACGCTCGGTCGCTTCCCGATGCGCTCGAGATACGCCGCAAGGTTGGGCCAGGGTGCGAGGTCGATGTCGTGATAGTGGGTCCACATCGCGATCGCGTAGCAATGAGCGTCGGCTATGGTGAATGTCGAGCCGGTGAGGTAGTCGCGGTCCGCCAGATGCCCGTCGAGCAAATTCATACGCGATATCACGAGCTGTCGCGCCAGCGGTCTGTAGTCGTCGGGCGTCGTTTTCTTAAAGAGCGGCATAAACCCGCCCTTGTGCAGGTCGGACGCGATAAAGCTCATCCATTCCATGATTCGATAGCGCTGCAGCGTGCCCGGCTCTGCGCAAAGGTCGCTCTCCGGCCGCCGGTCGGCGAGATACTGCATGATGATCGCGCCCTCGGTGAGATATTCACCGTTGGGCAGCTCGAGTGCCGGCACTTGTCCTTTGGGATTGACCTTGTAGTAGTCGGATCCATCGGGCAGCAGCTTGCGCGGCACATCTACCCAGATGAGCTCGAGCGGCACACCGAGCTCGCGGGCGACGATGTCGACCGCGAGGGAGCAGCCGCGGACTTCGTGATAGAGCTTCATGGCTTCTCGTCGATTGGGCATCTCAGGCGACCTCTACCCGCTTCTCGGCATGCGGTGACTCTTCCGCAGCCTGCGCGCCGGCACGGGCGGCCATTTCCAGGGCTTCCTGGACGAGCTGAGCTTCAACGGCGGCGCGTACCGAGGGCCGAGCAGCGACGCGCGCCATGTAGGCGGCGAGGGCCGGCCAGGGCGAGACGTCGATGGCATGGCGCTTCGTCCAGATGACGATGGCGTAGCAATGGGCATCGGCGATCGTGAAGCGATTGCCGGTGAGATACTCGCGGCCCGAAAGATGGCGATCGAGCCATTGCAACCGGCTGGCGATATGCCGTAGCGCGACCGGTCGATAGTCCGCCGGCGTGGTCTTCTTGAAAAGCGGCATGAAGCCGCCCTTGTGCAGGTCCGATCCGATGAAGCTCATCCACTCCAAGATCCGGTATTTCTCTGCGCCACGGGCGGTGGCCGCGAGGTCGCTGCCCGGGCGCTGATCGACGAGATACTGCATGATCGCCAGACCCTCGCTGAGGAACTGCCCGTCAGGCAGCTCCAGGGACGGCACTTGTCCTTTCGGGTTGACCTCATGCAGGTCCGTGCCATCCGGCAGCAGCTTGCGCTGCATATCGACCCAGACGATCTCGAGCGATATGCCGAGTTCGCGCGCGACGATGTCGACAGCCAGCGAACATCCGTGCGACTCGTGGAAGAACCTCATATGGCCCCGTTCCCGGAAGCTTGCGTGCGGCCGCCCATCCCGTTGCCCATCACGTACTCTCCGCGGCAATGACCTCGCCGAAGCGCTCCCATGTCTCGCCCTTGAAACGGGCAAGCTGCACGGCCTGGATCGGATAGAAGTCGGTCGGGCTCGTGCTGATGGTGATGCCCGGCAGGAGCATCGGAACCCGAACCCGATGATGACTGGCCGCTTGCCGCATGAGGTTCTCCCGGGTCAACGTGTCGCCGCATTTCCGGAGTGTCTGCTCCATGAGGTACGAGGCGGAGTAGGCGAAGATGTAGTTGCTGTCGTCCTGATTGGCGCCGGGAAGATATTTCGTCATGAACGCGCGCCACAATTTTGTTTCGGCATCGTCTTGCCACTGCCTGTCGGTGGGATCCTTCATGTAGAGGCCGGTAATGATGCCCTGCCCGTTCTCGTAGCCCGCCGGCTTGAAGGTGGACGCGACAGACGAAGAGACGTTGTTCAGGTAGTGAACCGGTTTCCAGCCAATGTCGGCGGCTTTGCGGATCGCTTGGGCGGCGAACTTCGGCAGCGAGATATTGAAGAAAACGTTCGCCCCGGAGTCCTTCAGCTGGATGATCTGACTGTCGACGGTCGGGTCCGTCATCTCATAAGTGACGTGCTTGATGATCAGACTCGCGCGGTCTCCCAAACCCGTCCGAAGTCCCTCGTAGTAATCCTTGCCATAGTCGTCGTTGTGCATCAGCACGCCAATCCGGGCGTCTGGAACGTTTGCAAGGATGTGCCTGGCATAGATGATGGCTTCCGTCCGGAAATCCGGCTGGTAGCCCATCGTCCAAGGGAATTCCTTCGGTCTGCCCCACTTCGAAGCGCCGGTTGCCACGTAGAGCTGCGGCACCTTTCGTTGGTTCATGTATTTGTGGATGGCCGTGTTGGGCGCCGTGCCAAGCGTATTAAACAGGCAGAGAACCTTCTCCTGCTCCACCAGCTGGCGAACCAGTTCGACTGTCTTGGCGGGAGAGTAGCCGTCGTCGAGGGTGATGAACTTCACCAAGCGGCCGTTGATGCCGCCCCGGTCGTTCACCATGCGCCAGTAGGCGTCGATTCCCTTGCCAATTACGCCGTACGACGAACCGGCGCCGCTGTAGGGATTGGTGTGTCCGATCTTGATTTCTACATCGGTCGCGCCGTCGTCATATTTCTTCTGGGCATGCGCGCCAAGCGCGCCCACCAGCAGCGAAGAAGCGGCGGCACCTGCAGCCATGCGCCTTGTGATGATCATCTCGCCCTCTGCAATCCTGCTTGGTGGAGTTTCGACGCGGCCCCTCAGGGACCTGTCTTGGCGGCGCGCTCGGCCTTTTCCGCCGCCTTGACGCTCGGACGGTCGGCGATCCGCTCGACATAGGCCTTGAGGCTCGGCCAGCGCGTGAGGTCGATGTCGTGCAGCTTCGACCACATCAGAATCGTGTAGCAGTAGGCATCGGCCACCGTGAACGTGGCGCCCGTCAGGAAAGGCTTGCCAGCCAGCACGCCATCCAGCCACCGGAAGCGATTCTCAAGGTTCTGGCGCGCGATATCGCGATACTCTCGGGGCGTGGTGGGACGGAACAGCGGCGTAAAGCCCTTGTGCAGCTCAGTGCCGACGAAGTTCATCCATTCAAGCACGCGATAGCGGGCCATTGAGCCGGGGGCGGCGAGCAGGTCGTTCCCCGCAACGCCATCCGCGAGGAACTGGACGATCACGGGCCCCTCGGTCAGGAACTCACCATCGTCCATCTCCAACGTCGGCACTTGCCCCTTTGGATTGACCTTGTAGTAGTCCGAGCCGTCGCGCAGCTTCTTGGCGCGGACATCGACCCACTCCAGCGCCAGCAGAATGCCGAGTTCGCGCGCCACGATGTCGACGGCCAGGGAGCACGCGTGAGGCGTGAGATACAGCTTCATGTCGACCTCTCTCCTGGGGCGTCGTTCAGTTCACGGTGATCTTGCGTTCAGCGACGATCCGTCCGTAACGCTCCCGGCCGCGTATGATGAGCGCCGAAAGATCCTCAGCGGAGCCGTTGCCGACATCGAAGCTCATCGTCTCGAACGACTTGCGCAGCTCGGCCGAGGCAAGCGCCTTCTTCATCGCAGCATTGAGCGCGGTCACGATCTCCGGCGAGGTCTTGGGCGGCGCCATCAGGCCGAAGAAGCCGGTAATCGACAGATCGGGCACTCCCGCTTCCCGCGCCGTCGGTACGTGGGGCAGCGCTGAATCGCGCGTCTCGCTGGTCACCATCAGTGGAAGAAGCTGTCCCGACCTGATCTGCGCAAGCAAAGGCGCCAGCACCTCGTCCATGAGCTGGGCGTCGCCACTGATCACCGCATCGCGCGCCGAGACCGAGCCCTTATATGGAACGTGAACAAAACTCGCGCCGGTCGCCGCCATCAGGATCTCGCCGAGCAGATGGTTGCTCGAGCCGATCCCCGCCGACGCGAAGTTGAGCACGCCCGGCTTGGCGCGCGCCTGCGCGACCAAGTCGGAAAGGTTGCGCGCGCCAGTGGCCGGCGACGTCACGAACACAAACGGCTGCAACGCGCCGAGACTCACCGGCACCAGCGTCGTCAGGTAGGTCTGGTCGGGATAGAGCACTGGCGCGACCGCCAGCGTGCTGCCGCTGCCCCATAACAGGGTGTAGCCGTCGGGCTCCGAAGTCGCGACACGGCGCGTGCCGATGCGCCCGCCAGCTCCCGGCTGATTGAGAATCACCACCGGCTGGTGCAGCGCCTCCGCAAGGGCCTTCGCGACAACGCGCGCCGAGACGTCGGTGGATCCTCCAGCCTCGAACGGCACGACGATGGTCACGGCGCGCTCGGGATAGGAGCCCGCCATCGCCGGCCCCGACAGAACAAGCGCCAGCACAACGCAGCTACGCACAATCCTCCGAAGCAATCCCAGCATCGTACGGCCTCCTCGTATGTCGTATAGTATGACAATATTTTTACTATAAGCAACTCTCGTACTACAATTTTCTTGAAGAGGGATTTTGGAGCGGGCAAAAGATGGCGGGCGGGCGCCGGCCATGGACAAATCACGGCGCCGGAAACGCGGATCCAGCGGCAACGGAGGGCGGATATGAAAGGCACGATTCTGGTGGGCACGGCGAGCCAAGGCTTCCTCCGCAGCGTCGATGACGGTGCGAGCTGGCATCGTCTGGGGCTTAAGGAGGCCATCGAGTTCGACGGGGTCGTGCGTAGCGTCGTGGTCCATCCGCAGGATCCGAAGACGATCCTGGCCGGCGCCGATGCCGGCCTCTGCATCAGCATCGACGGTGGGGCGCACTTCGCGCGGATCGACTCGCCTATGAACGACCAGGCAGTATGGTCGATCGCGATCGATCCGGAGAATCCGTCCTACATCTATGCCGGCACGGGCGCGCCCTCGCGCGCAGCTATGTTTCGCTCGACCGATGCCGGCAAGAGCTGGCAACGCCTGTCACCCGAGATTCCGGAATTCTGCCAAGGCGTAAACCGCCCGCGCATCCTCACGATCTCGATCGATCCGGCGGACCCGGCGCAGGTCTGGTTCGGAGTCGAGGAAGGCGGGCTCTGGCGCAGCAGCGACCGCGGCTCCACATGGCGGCGCCTTGATCCCGAATGCGGCATCACCAACTCCGACATCCACTGCATCTCGATGCTGCCGGCGAGCGGCCAGCATCCGCATCGCACCTTCGTCGCGACGGTGAATTCGGTCTTCGTCAGCACCGACGGTGGCAAGGGTTGGAGCGGCAAGGCCTCAAGGGACCGCTTCGAAGGCCTGTATTACACTCGCGCCATCCAGCCACTGGCCGGCGACGGCGCACTCATGCTGGCGGTCGGCGACGGCACGCCTGGCACAAAGAGCCGCCTCTACCGCTCGACCGACCGCGGCGACAGCTGGGTACCTGCCCTGCTCCACGCCGAGCCCAACTCGACTTTCTGGTCGCTGTCGGTGCATCCCGCCGACCCCAACCTGTTGTTCGCGGGCACCAAATACGGCGACCTGTTCCGTTCGCTCGACGGCGGCAGGAGCTGGTTCAAAGAATGGCGCGCCTTCCCCGAGATCACCGCGGTCGCCTGGACGCCCTTCGAAGCGCCGGTGCGCGCCCATCCGCGCTCGATCACTTGAACGACGCACATTTCACTGCCCCCTGCTTCGAAGACTGATGGGAAAATGCGCATCAACAATCTCGGCGAATTCCACGTCCGCAAATGGTATCTGCAAATCGAGGACACCATGGCCAACGAAACCGGCCGGTTGGCCGACGGGGATCCTGTCCGCAAAATCGTGATCGGCGCGGCTCTGCACAATCCGCACGCTGGCCGCTTCGTCGAGGACCTCGATGCCTCTGTCCGCGCGTCCGAAGCACTCGGACGGGAGGTCGGTCGGCGCATCCGCGAGGCCATAGGCAACGCTCAGGTCGCCAGCTACGGCAAAGCTTGCCTAGTGGGCACTGCGGGCGAGTACGAGCATGGCAATGCGCTGCTGACCACGGTCTTCGCTGATCCTGTACGCAATGCGATCGGTGGGGCAAAGGCCTGGATAC
>JAFEFH010000017.1 GCA_018240695.1 Pseudomonadota bacterium
CGCTGGCCGCGCTCGGCGATCGCGCGCACGCGGTCGAACTGGTCGAGCCGCGTGCCGATGGTCAACATGCCGACCACGCCGGCGTTGCGGGCGCGCGCCAGCACGCCCGCCTCGTCCGTCGTCAGCTCCGGAAAGTCGAGATGGCAGTGGCTGTCGATCAGCATGTCAGGCCGCCGGCTTGGCTTCGACGAAGCGCGGGAAGACGCCCTGCGGCTTGGGCAACGCGGTTCCCGGCGCCAGCTCCTTGTCGAAGGCCGCGAACGCCCTGTCCTCGGCCGGCACCGCCAGCTGGTCGAGGATCTTGGCCGCCGAGTCGGGCATGAACGGCTGCACCAGCAGGGTCGCCCGCCGGATCGTCTCGGCCAGCACCCACATCACCGTGTCGCGGCGCGGCACGTCGGTCTTGGCCAGCGCCCACGGCGCCTGCGCATCGACGTAGCGGTTGGCGTCGGCGATCACTTCCCAGATCGCGGTCAGCGCCTTGTGGAACGCCTGGTCGTCGATCTCGCCGCGCACGACGCCCAGCAACCCGCGCGCGCGGTCGAGCAAGGCGGTGTCGGCGTCGGTCAGCGCGCCCTTCTCCGGCACCTTCTCCCCGCAGCTCTTGGCGATGATCGACAGCGAGCGCTGGCAGAGATTACCATAGGCGTTGGCGAGGTCGGCATTGAGCCGTCCGATCAGCGCGCGGCGCGAGAAATCGCCGTCGTTGCCGAACGGCACCTCGCGCAACAGGAAATAGCGCACGGGATCGAGCCCGTACGTGTCCACCAGTTCGACCGGGTCGATCACGTTGCCCAGCGACTTCGAAATCTTCTGGCCCTCGTTGGTCCACCAGCCGTGGGCGAAGACGCGCTTGGGCGGCGCCACGCTCGCGGCCATCAGGAACGCCGGCCAGAACACGCAATGGAAGCGGATGATGTCCTTGCCGACCATGTGCAGGTCGGCCGGCCAGTACTTCCACAGCGGATTGCTGGTGTCGGGATAGCCGCACTCGGTGATGTAGTTGGTGAGCGCGTCGAGCCACACGTACATGATGTGCTTCTCGTCGCCCGGCACGGGAATGCCCCAGGAGAAGCTGGTGCGGGACACCGACAGATCCTGCAGCCCGCCCTTCACGAAACTGATCACCTCGTTGCGCCGGCTCTCCGGCGCGATGAAGCGTGGGTTCTTCTCATAGAACTCCAGCAGCCGGTCGGCCCAGGCCGAGAGCTTGAAGAAGTACGAGGGCTCCTCGACCCACGTGACCTCGGCGCCGGTCGAGGTGGCGCGGCGCTTCTTGTCCGGTCCGACCTCGGTCTCGCCCTCGACGAAATAGGTCTCGTCGCGCACCGAGTACCAGCCGGCATACTTGCCGAGATAGATGTCGCCTGCGTCGACCAGCTTCTGCCACAGCGCCTGGCACGCCGCGTAGTGGCGCGGCTCGGTCGTGCGGATGAAGTTGTCGGGGCTGTAATTCATCTTGGCCACCAGGTCGCGGAACGACTGGCTCACCTTGTCGGTGAAGGCCTGAGGCGCGAGTCCGGCGGCGGCGGCGGCGGTTTCGATCTTCTGGCCGTGCTCGTCGGTGCCGGTGAGGAAATGAACGTCGCGCCCGTCGAGGCGCATGAATCGGGCCATCACATCGCAAGCCAGCGTCGTGTAGGCGTGCCCGACATGGGGCACGTCGTTGACGTAGTAGATCGGCGTGGTGACGTAGTAGCTGTTGCGGTCCGGCATGATGGGGCCTTCCTCCCATGCATTCAGGGAGGGATCAAGGCAGCTAACGCATGGCTGATTGCAGCTTCAGGAAACTGCCTAGCACCGTCTGCTTGCGATCGAGATTGACGGAGTCGGCCTTGGCGAAAAGCCGTGCGATGTCGTCGAACGCCTCGGTCCAGCGATCGAGGCTCGCAGAGGCGAGCAAGCGTCCCTGCAACCCCTTCTCTCCGGCCACGACGGGCGCGCTCTCGTCGCCGACGGCCCAATGCCGCGCCAGGCTCTTCTGCCAGCCGTCGAACAGGTAGTTCAGCGAACGCCAGTCGACATTGGCCTCCTCGCCGCGCCGCGCGAAGCGCTCGGCAAAGGTGTGCAGGCGCGCCATGTCGAGGTCCGGCAAGGTCGCCAGCACGTCGATCATCTCGCGATAGAGGCCGAGGCTGCCCGCACTCGCCAGCTCCAGCGCACGGCCGATGCTGCCCTGGGCGAGGTTCGCGAGCGCGGTCCTCTCGTCCGGCTTGGTGTCCGGCGCATAGTCGCCCAGCAACTGCATCACGGTGTCCATGCCGAGCGCCTGCATCGCCAGACGACGACAGCGCGAGCGAATGGTCGGCAACAGCCGGCCGGGCGCATGCGCCACCAGCAAAAGCACCGCGTTGGGCGGCGGCTCTTCCAGCACCTTGAGCACCGCGTTGGCGGCGTTGCGGTTCATCTCGTCGGCCGAGTCGACGATGGCGACGCGGTACTTTCCCATCGCCGGCGTCATGTGCATGAAGTCGCCCAGCCCGCGCACGTCGTCGACCGAGATCTCGCTGCGCATGCGGCCGGTATCGGGATTGAGCGTGCGGCGGAGGTGGAACAGGTCGGGATGCGAGCGGGCATCGATCAGCGAGCGGCCGGGCGCATCCGCGGGAACATCCAGCCCCTCGGGCCCGTCACCGAACAGGCCGCCACCCTGCTGGCCCGCCAGCAGGAAGCGCGCGAAGCGCCAGGCCAGTGTCGCCTTGCCGATGCCGCGCGGCCCCGTCATCAGCCAGGCATGATGCAGCCGTCCGCTCTGCTGCGCGGTCAGCATCGTCTTCTCGGCCTGGTCGTGCCCGACCAGCCGCGTGTTGCGCCAGGGCGGCGCCCAGGCGTGCGGCCATTCGAGCTTCTCGAGCTCGGCAGGATCGGCGCTGGTCTTGCCGCGGGCCATCCGTCAGGTCCCCAGCCGGTCGCCGACGGTACGCGAGATCGCGGCCGCGATCGTGTCGATGTCCTGCGCGGCATCGATCACGGCGCAGCGCTTCGGCTCGCGCCGCGCGATCTCGAGGAAGCCCGCCTTCACGCGCTCGTGGAAGGCGCGCGGCAGGCTCTCATAGCGTGTCTCGGTGCCGCGCCGCGCCGCGGCACGCGCGAGACCCGTGTCGATCGGCACGTCGAGGATCAGCGTGAGGTCCGGCCGGAAGTCGCCGACCGCGACCTCGTACAGGTTGCCGAGCGTCGCGAGGTCGAGCCCGTGGCCGTTGCCCTGGTAGGCGACGGTGGAATCGGCAAAGCGGTCGCTGATCACCCACGCGCCCTTCTCCAGCGCCGGCCACACGGTCGAGCGCAGGTGATCGCGCCGCGCCGCGAAGTGCAGCAGCGCCTCGGTGACGCCGTCCCAGCGCTCGACAGGCCCTTCGACCAGGAGCTTACGCACCATCTCCGCACCGGGCGATCCGCCGGGCTCGCGCGTCGCCACGACAGTGCGGCCGCGGCTTTCCAGCCAGCCCTTCAGGCGCGCGATCTGGGTCGACTTGCCTGCGCCTTCGCCGCCTTCGAGGGTGATGAAACGCCCGCGGGCGTTGTCGGTCACGACGCCCAGCCGAGGAGGTAGTGGCGGATCAGGGTCGACACGCGGCTGACGACGCCGGCCCGCTCGACCGCCTCGCCCGCCAGCAGCGGATACTCGATCGTCCGGTTGTCGGGCATGGTCACGACGGCGGTACCGAGCTTGGCGCCCTTGGCGATCGGCGCGGCGACCGGCCCGTCGAAGCGCGCCACGATGCGCGGCTGCGCGGTCTGGCCAACCATCGAGGTCACCATCACCGACTGCGGGATCACCAGCGGCACCTTCTCCTTCTCGCCGAGCCACACGGGCGCCTCGGCGACGGTGTCGCCCGCCTTCAGGATCGTCTTGTTGCTCGATTCGCGGAAGCCCCACTCGATCAGGCGCGCCGTCTCCTGCGCGCGCTCGGCGATGCTGCTCATGCCGTTCAGCACGAGAATCAGGCGCCGGCCGTCCCGGATCGCCGACGTCGTCTGGCCGAAGCCGCCTTCTTCCGTGTGGCCGGTCTTGAGGCCGTCGACGCCGGCCACGGTCTTGAGCTCGAGGTTGCGATTGGGCTGGGTCTTGCCGTTGAAGGTGAAGTCGCGCTGCGCGTAGTGCTTATAGAGCTGCGGGAAGTCGTGAACGGTGCGCAGCGCCAGCACCGCGAGGTCGCGCGCCGTCACCCGCTGGCCCTCGGCCGGCCATCCCGACGAGTTCTTGAACACCGAGCCGGTGAGCCCGATCTCCTTCGCGCGCTTGTTCATGCGTTCGGCGAACGCTTCCTCGCTGCCCGCCATGCCTTCGGCGACCGCGACACTGGCATCGTTGCCCGAGTCCACGATGATGCCCTGGATCAATTCGTTGACCGTGGGCTGGTCGGTCGGCTCGAGGAACATCGTCGACGAATGCGTGCCGCGCGTGATCGCGTAGGCGCGCTCGCTCACGCTGAAGCGCGTGTCGGGTTTCAGCTTGCCCGACGTCAGGTCCTCGAACAGCAGGTAGACCGTCATCATCTTGGCCATCGACGACGGCGCCATCGGCTTTTCCGCGTCCTTGGCCAGGATCACCGTGCCGGTGTCGGCGTCGATCATGCAGGCGAAGCGCGCCACCGTGGTCGTGCCGATCTGCGACGGGCCCGCGGCCTCGAGCTTGGCGGCCTGCTCGGCGGCGGCGGCCTTGGGCCCCTTCGGCGCGGTCGCGGGCTTGGCCGGCGGCCTGGGCTTCTGCTGGTTCTGCTGCCGGCGCGGCTGCTCGGTCTGCGCATAAGCGTCGACGACGGGACCGGCGAGACCGGCCAGCGCGAGGAAGAGTGCGAGAACCCGCAGGCGATCAATCCGTAACAACACGCGCCTCACCATAACCTGACCGCCGGAGCCGGTCGGCGACGATGCCGGCGGCGTCCTGGGTCGTGTAGGGACCTACCCTCACCCGGTAGACCTCGTGGCCACCGGAAGAAGCCTGGAAGATATCCGTCGAGCCGTAGCTGCTGATCAGGTCGCGCTGCCGCGTGGCGTTGTTCATCGTCGAGAACGCGCCCGTCTGCACATAGAAGCTGCCGCCGGATTGCGTCGATGCCGAGGCAATCGAGGCGATCGTGGGACCGCGCGCCGCGGTCGGCGCGGCCCGCGGCGGCTCGGCGCGCACGAAGACTTCCTGCGGCGGCGGAGGCGCGGCCTGCTGGAACGGCGGCGGCGATGCAGCCGGCATCGGCGCCGCGGCAGGCATCGGCGCGGGCGCTGGCGCCGTCGGCGCTTGCCCGCGTCCGGCGGCGAGCTGCACGAGCGCCGCCTGCTGTTCCGACGGACCGCCGCCGCCCAGCGCGACCTGCTTGACGGTCTGGCTCTCGGCGCTCAGCTGGTCGATGCGCACGCGCGCCGTGCCGTTGCGCAGCATGTCCAGCTCCGTGGCGGCGGCCCGGGAGAGATCGATGATGCGGTTGCGGGCATAGGGGCCGCGATCGTTCACGCGCACCACCGTCGAGCGGCCGTTGTCGAGATTGGTCACGCGCACCACCGACGGCATCTGGAGGGTACGGTGCGCGGCGGTGTGGTCTTCCTGGTTGTACTGCTCGCCGTTGGCGGTCGCCTTGCTGTGGAAGCCCGGTCCGTACCACGAGGCCACGCCGGTCTCGACGTGGTTGAACTCCTCCTGCGGGACGTAGGTGACGCCGTCGATCTTGTACGGGTTGCCCACCTTGTACATGCCGCGGCTGAGCGAGGCCCCGCCTCCGCCGCCGCCACCCTTGTGGGAGCCGCAGGCGCCGAGGCTGGCCGCCAGCAAAAGGACGAAACAGACGCGAAAAACCACCATTTCCGCCGATCATACACGATGTTGGGGGACTGCGGCAGGCCCGCCCCGCATCTAGCGCGCACGCGGCATATGTACCCCGGCCGAAGGACGGAGTAACAAGCGCTTCCCGGATGGGTGGCCGAGCGGTTTAAGGCACCGGTCTTGAAAACCGGCGTGCGTGCAAGCGCACCGTGGGTTCGAATCCCACCCCCTCCGCCACTTCCGGTTATTTCCGTTTTAATAACTAGAAAAGAAAACGGAGCCCTCTCCCGCGCCGGAACAGCGATGGCAAACGCAAGGGAACGCGGCGGCATGATCCCACGACCATAGGGCAATCGCGCCAAAACGCGCATCTTGGTCACGTAGGACAGGATAATGTTGACCGGCCTGCATCAGATGCGGTTGTTGTTCGTCGAATCACTTCGATACGGGTAGGCGATTCCGGCAATGCGAGGACTGATGACGAGGCCAGAGGATGCTGCGCAGAGTTTCCAGGCTGCCTGGAATGCCCACGACATGAAAGCCTTGGGCGCGCTTTTCCAGGCAGACGCGACGTTCGTGAATCGCTTCGGGCACTATGTGAAAGGCATCGACGAGATCGTCGCGCTCCATGCGCCCATCCACCAGACGATCTACAGCGACTCGAGGCTCGCAAACGAAGTGATCGATGTCGTTCCCTTGGGCGAGGACGCGGCCGTCGTCCATTTCTGGAGCCGGCTGACCGCGGGCAAGGCCCATCCGGCGGGGCCGCATGCCGTCGATACGCTGATCCTCGCCGTTCTCACGCGGACCGGCGGCGACTGGCTGATCAAGGCGCTCGAGAACGTGACGCTGACCAACCCACGCACCGGCGAGACGATCCTGCGGGGGTAGCGATCCCCGTCAGAAGCCGAACTTGCTGAATTCCTGCCCCACCGTGGGCACCAGCTTGACGGCGGCGGCGATGTCCTTGTCGCCGCCTTCCTTGTCGTTGCTCTTTATCTTCGCCAAGCCGCGGCCATAGAGCGCGCGGGCGTGGTTGGGGTCGATCTGGAGCGCGAGGTTGTAGTCCTTGATCGCGCTGGCGAAATCGCCGGTCTTCAGGGCGATGAAGGCGCGCGTGTCGCGCACCTCGATGTTGCCGCCGGCGAGCTTGAGCGCCTGGTCGCAATCGGCCAGTGCCTGCTGGATCTCGTTGCCGCCCACGATGCCGCGCGTCAGGCAGCGGTTGTTGTAGGCCGCCGCCATGTTCGGGTTGAGCTTGATCGCCTCGCTGTAGTCGGCGATCGCGCGGTTGTAGTCGCCCTTGGCGAAGTACGAGTAGCCGCGATTGTAGAACGCCGCCGGATCCTTGGGCTGGAGCTTGATTGCGGCGTCGAGATCGGCGATCGCACGGTCGTTGTCGTTCATGCGGGCGTAGAGGCCGGCGCGGCCGACCAGGGCCTGAGGGTTCTGCGGATCGAGGCGGACCGCCTCGCTGTAGTCGGCCAGCGCGCGATCGGCGTTGCCGCGCAGCGCGTAGAGCACCGCGCGATAGTAGTAGGCCAGGCCGAAGTCCGGCGCGACCTCGATGGCGCGGTTGAGGTCGGCGAAGCCCTTGTCGAACTCGCCGTTGGCGCCGAACGCCACGCCGCGATGCATCAGCCCGTTGATGTTGTCCGGCCCGAGCTGAAGCGCCTTGGTGAAGTCGGCGATGGCGGCGTCGAAGTTGCCCTTGCGCGTGTAGTAGACGATGCCGCGGTTCAGGTACGAGGTGATGTACTTCGGATCGAGCTCGATCGACGTCGTGTAGTCGGCAATCGCCTTGTCGGCCTCGTCGAGCGAGTGATAGGCGAAGCCGCGCTGGAAGTACGCGAAGGCGTAGTTCGGATCGAGCCGGATGCCCTCGGTGAAGTCGGCGATCGCCTTCTGGATGTCGTTGCGGAAGAGATAGATGCCGCCGCGGGACACGAAGGCGCGCGCCTCGAGCGGGTTGAGCCGGATCGACTCGTTGAAGTCGGCCAGCGCGAGGTCGTACTCCTTCTTGGTGACGTAGGCGGTGCCGCGCTGGAAGCGCGCATGCGCGACCTGCGCCCAGTGGCGTACGGCTTCCGGATCCTTCGAGCCGAATTGCAGCACGTCGCCGGTCAGCATGCCAAGCCGCAGCGCCTCGCTGAAGTCGATGATCGCCTTGTCGGGATCGTTCTTCTCTCGATAGGAGATGCCGCGGTTGATCAGCGCGTTCACTTCCTTCGGATCGATCTCGAGCGCCTCGGTGAAGTCGGTGATCGCCTTGTCGTAGAGGCCCTTCTTCGAATAGTAGACGATGCCGCGGTTGATCAGGGGCGCCACGTCGAGCGGATTGATCCGGTGGGCCTCGCTGTAGTCCGAGATCGCGTTGTCGGGCTCGTTGACCGAGTGATAGGCGATTCCGCGGTGCAGGAAGGTGTACTCGTCGCCCGGCGACAGCCGGATCGCCTCGGTGAAGTCGGCGATCGCGGGCTTGAACTCTTCCTTGTACATGAAGGCCGAGGCGCGGCCGACATAGTGCGCGGCGGCCGTCGGGTTGAGCTTGATCGCCTGGTTGAAGTCGGCGATCGCCTTGTCGAACAGCGGGATCGCCTGCTGGCGGTTCTTGCCCCCCTTGTCGAGATAGACCAGGCCGCGCTGGTAGTAGGTGTCGGCCGCCTCGGTCGTGTCGGCGACGGCCTTGAAGTAGGACGCGTTCGCGCCGGCCGGTGCCGGCTGGCCGGTGATCGGGCTCATGCCCGCGCCGTTGCCCAGGATGTTCAGCGCCTCGGTGAAGTCCGAGATCGCCTGGTCGAGATCGCCCTTGCGCTTGTAGACGAGGCCGCGGTTCTTCCACGCCGCGACCTCGCGGCGGTTGAGCTTGATCGCGGCATTGAAGTCCGAGATCGCGCCTTCGTTGTTGTCCTTCTTGGTGTAGAGGACGATGCCGCGGTTGACGTAGGCGTAGGTGTCGGTCGGCGACAGGCGGATGGCGTCGGAGTAGTCGACGATCGCCTGGTCGGCGTCGCCGATCATCTGGTAGATCGCGCCGCGCTGGAACAGGATCGGACCGCTCGGCGCCGACACGCGGATGACGTCGGTGAACACGCGCAGCGCCTGCTTGTAGTCCACGAGCGCGCCCTGCTGGTCGCCGTCCTGCGCGAGCGCGTTGGCGCGATAGTAGAAGGCCATGGCGAGGCCGACGCTCTTCAGCGTGCCGCTCTCGATCGCCTGCGAGCACACCTTCACCTTCTCCGCGGGCTTGAGGCCGAACGGCGAGTTGCAGGCATCGATCAACGCCTGCGTGGATGCAGCGGGAGGCGGTGCGGCCTTCGGCTGCGCCAGCGCCATCGACGCATCGAACAGGCCGGCCCAGAGCACGACGCCCAACGCCAGCCGCGACAGTTTGCTTGGCATCACCAATTCCTCAGGAACGCTCCTGTGACCACGTCCCCGCATGGCCACCGACACGCCGGACACACTGCCCCAAGCAGCGGCCCAAGCCCACACACCGGCACTCCTAACACAAGAGGTGCCGGCGTTAAATATTCCCATCGGGAGTGCGATATTCTGGTGGCTGGTTTTCATACAGGCTGAGGCTCGACGGACCCGCGACAGTTTGGCACCCTCACCGTGCAAAAAGGGAGGAAAAAGAATGGCTTCGTCGAAGAGCGCCTTGGGGCGCCGCAGTGTCGTGCTGGGAGGATTGGCGGGCGCCGTGGCGGCGCCGGCGATCGCGCGGGCGCAGGGTGTCTATCCGAACCGGCCGGTCCGCTACATCAATCCCTACCCTGCCGGCGGCCCGACCGACACGCTGTCGCGCATCTTCTGCACCAAGATGACCGAGATCACGGGCCAGCAGTGGGTGGTCGAGAATCGCGGCGGCTCGGGCGGCAATGTCGGCATGGACGCGCTCTCGAAGTCGGACCCCGACGGCTATACGCTGGGCCTGGGCGGTATCGCCAGCCACGCCATCTCGCCGACGCTCTACGCCAAGCTGCCGTTCAACCCGCGCACCGACTTCACCTTCGTCTCGACGATCTGGTGGCTGCCCAACCTGCTCGCGGTCAATCTCAACGTTCCGGCGAACAACGTCGCCGAGCTGATCGAGCTCTGCCGCAAGAACCCGGGCAAGTACACGTTCGGCTCCGCGGGCTCGGGCACGACGCTCCATCTGTCGGGCGAACTGTTCAAGATGCTGGCCAAGGTCGACATCGTGCACGTCCCCTATCGCGGCTCGGCGCCGGCGACGCAGGACCTGCTGGCCGGCCAGATCAGCATGATGTTCGACAACATCCCCGGCACGCTGACGCAGTCGCGCGCGGGCAAGGTGCGGCCGCTCGGCGTCACTTCCGCCAAGCGCACGGGAGTCGCGCCGGAAATCCCCGCCATCGCCGAGACGCTGCCCGGCATGGACATCGTGTCGTGGACGACGCTGACCGGTCCCGCGAAGATGCCGCCGGACGTGATCAAGCGCCTGTCGGAGCTGTCCCGGCAGGCGCTGGAGAGCGCCGACGTGAAGGAGAAGTTCCAGAACCTCGCGACGACGGCATGGTGGCAGTCGCCCGAGGACACGCTCGCCTATCGCGACAAGGAAGAGGCGCGGCTGGCGCCGATCATCAAGGCGTCGGGCGCGCGCGTCGACTAGGTCCTATGCCGCCTGCGGGTTGGCGCGGATTTCCGCCATCAGATTCTCGGCGAACTGGCGATCGGCCAGTCGCTTGGAGGTGAAGCGCGGGTCGCCGAACGGCACGCTGAAGATCGCGAGCGGCGCGAGGCGCGGCGGCAGCGGCGGCGGGATCGTGTCGATCTCGGGCATCTCGACCTCGGCCATGGCGAAGTAGGTGCTGCCGTCGGTCGCCTTGAAGAAATCGACGTCCCAGCCGAAGCGCCCGTCGGGCCACGAGTACCGCACCTTCTGGAGCGTCTCCTTGCGCAGCTTCCAGAGCCGGCGGAAATCGTCTTCGTTGATGTAGGTCTCGATCTCGACGGTGGTGCCGTCGACCGGACGCTTGAAGCCGAAGATGTGATGGCGGCGGCCGGCCAGTTCGACGACGCGCAGGCGCACTCCCGGACTCTCGAGATAGGCCTGGACGATCAGTCCTCTTGTCACCCCGGGCGCCTGTGCCAGCAGCGGTTCCAGCTTGCCGTCGTTCTCCAGCACAAACTTTCGTTCGTTTTCAATCGGCATACGCGATTTGACCGTCCCCACAATGACGGAAACAATGCAACGCACTCAAAACCCAAAGCAGATATGGCCGCCCACACCCTAGACGACCTACCCACACCCGCCCTCATTCTTGACCGGGCCGTCCTGCGCCGCAACCTAAAGCGTATGAGCGAGCGCCTGCGCGCCGCGGGCATCGCATTGCGACCGCACCTCAAGACGGCCAAGTCGGTCCAGATCGGCCGCATGGCGGTCGAGGGACATGACGGCAGGATCACGGTCTCGACCCTGGCCGAGGCACGCTACTTCGCGGCCGGCGGCTTCAAGGACATCCTCTATGGCGTCGGCATCGTGCCCGCCAAGCTTCCGGCGATCACCGAAATCCGCCGCCAGGGGGTCAATCTGCGCGTCGTCACCGACAATCTCGCGGTGGCCCGCGCCATTGCCGAAGCCGCCAGGGACGGCGACACGTTCTCGGTGTTCATCGAGATCGACAGCGGCGGCGGCCGCGCCGGCCTGCCCTTTCCCGAGCTGCCGGGCCTGCTCGACATTGCACGCGTTCTGCACTCGGCGCCCAACGTCGAGCTTGCGGGCGTGATGACCCATGCCGGCCACTCCTATCACCAGAACACGCCGGAGGGGATCGCGGCCGTCGCCGAGCAGGAGCGCAAGGCGATCGTCACGGCGGCCGAGACGCTGCGCGCCGCCGGCATTCCCTGCCCGATCGTGTCGGGCGGCTCGACGCCGACGGCGACCTGGTCGAAGGACTTCAGCGGGATCACCGAGATGCGCCCCGGAGTCTACGTGTTCAACGATCTCGACCAGGCGCTGATCGGCTCGTGCAAGCCCGAGGATCTCGCGCTGTCGGTCCTCGCCTCGGTGATCGGCCACTATCCGCACCGCAACCAGATGCTGGTCGATGCCGGGGCGCTCGCGCTGTCGAAGGACGTGAGCGCGCAGGAGTTCCAGCCCAATGTCGGCTACGGCACGATCGCCGACGCGCCGTCGAAGGACATGGCGGTGATCGAGTGCTCGCAGGAGCATGGCTTCGTCTCGTCCGCCGATCCCATGCCCTACGGCAACATGCCGGTCGGCACGCGGGTGCGCATCCTGCCGAACCATGCGTGCATCACGGCGGCGGCCTACGACAAGTATTACGTGATCGACAGCGATCTCGACGGCGGCAAGTCGGTCGTCGACGTCTACGACCGCATCAACGGCTGGTGATCAGAGCGAGTTGACGGTGTGACCGCCGTCGACGGTGATCGCACTGCCGGTCATGAAGTCGCCGGCCTCGGAGGCCAGCAGCAACAGCGCGCCGTCGAGATGCTCGGGCTGGCCGATGCGCCGCTGCGGGATGCGGTCGATCAGCTTCTGGCCGCCCGGCGTCTTCCAGAAGGCGCTGTTCATCTCGGTCTCGATATAGCCCGGGCAGATCGCGTTCACGCGGATCCTGTAGCGCGCCCACTCCATGGCGAGCGCCCGCGTGAGATGGATCAGGCCGGCCTTCGACGCGTTGTACGGCGCCACTTGTCCGATGGTGCGCAGGCCCAGGATCGACGCGATGTTGACGATGCTGCCCGGCCGCTTGTCCGCCGCCCAGCGCTTGGCCGCGCCCTGCGCCACCAGCCACGCGCCGCGCAGGTTGGTGTCGACCACCGCGTCCCAGTCCTTCTCCGGCATCTCGAGCGCGGGCTTCACGATCGAGATGCCGGCATTGTTCACCACGACATCGAGCGGGCCCGCGGCATCCAGTGCGGCGGCGACCGACTCGCCCGACTGCACGTCGAGGTCGATGGCCTTCGCCTGGATGCCCTTCTTCGCCAGTTCCGCCTGAAGGGATTGCAGCCGGTCGGCGCGACGGGCGGCGAGCACGACGGAAGCGCCGGCCTCGCCCAGGCAGCGGGCGAAGTGGGCGCCGAGACCCGATGATGCTCCGGTGACCAGCACGGCCTTGCCGCCGAGGTCGAAACGCTTGGACATGACTGCCGCTCCGCTATTTGATGCTCCGCCTTATAGGCGAGCGATCCCGCGGGAGGAACCATGGACCTGGGTCTCGAGAACAAGCGCGTGCTGATCACCGGCGGCACCAGGAGCATCGGCCGCGCCATCGTCGACGCCTTCCTCGCCGAGGGCGCCGTGGTCGGCTTCTGCGCGCGCGACGCCAGGCTGGTCGCCGAACGCGAGAAGGAATGGCAGGCCAAGCAGGGCCGCGTCTCGGGCGCGGCGCTCGACGTCACCGACGATCCCGCGCTCAAGAAGTGGATCGACGGCTTCGCGGCAGCGGGCGGCATCGACCACTTCATCGCCAATGTGAGCGCGCTCGGCACCGACGATTCGCCCGCCGGCTGGCGCAAGAGCATCGAGATCGACATCGTCTCGACCGTCGAGTCGGTGCGCCATGCGATGCCGCACCTGGTCAGGACCGGCCTCGGCGCGACCTGCACGGTGATCGGCACCGTGTCGCTGAACGAAGCCGGCCCCGGCCCGGTGATGCCCTATCGCTCGGTGAAGGCGGCGCTCGTGCCGTTCGTGAAGTCGCTCGCCATCGACATGGCGCCGAAGGGTGTGCGGGTGAACATGGTATCGCCGGGCTCGATCTTCGAGGACGGCAACACCTGGGGACGCGAGCGCGATGCCGGCAGCGAGCGCTACAAGAAGACCTTGGCGCGCAATCCGATGGGCCGCATGGGCACGCCGCAGGAAATCGCGGCCTGCGTCGCCTTCCTCGCCGGTAGGCCGGCCTCGTTCGTCAGCGGCGCCAACTTCATCGTCGACGGCGCCCTCACCACCCGGGTGCAATACTAGGCCGATGCGCCGCACGCCCTGGGCGCTGGTCGGCCTCCTGGTCGCGGCCGGCATCGTGGCCGCCTTCCATGTCGGCAAGGTGCCGCCCGCCCTGCCCTCGATCCGCGCCGAGCTGGGCGCCACGCTGGGACAGGCGGGCTGGCTGCTGTCGACCGTCAATCTCGTCACCGCCGTCGGCGGCATGGCGATCGCGCTGACCGCCGACCGGGTGGGTCATCGCCGCCTCGTCCTGTTCGGCACGGCGCTGAGCTGCGGGACGAGTTTCCTCGCGGCCTTCGCGCCGGACGTCGGGACGCTGATCGCCAGCCGCTTCTTCGAGGGGCTGGGGTTCATCGCCGTCGTCGTGGCGATCCCGAGCCTGCTGCTGAAGATTGCGCGGCCCGACGACCAGCGGCTGGCGATGGCGCTGTGGACGACCTACATGCCGGCCGGCGCCGGCGCGATGATGCTGATCTCGGCGATCGTCCTGCCCGGCACCTCCTGGCGTGTCGCCTGGTTCGTCGCCGCCGGCGTTTCGGCCGCGATGCTGCTCGCCCTCCTGCTGCGGGCGGTGCCGCGCTCCGAGCTCGATGCCTCGCCCGGGACGCGCCGTCCGGTACTGCACGAGATGGCAGAGGTCGCGATCAGCGGCGGGCCGCTCGCCATCGCGCTCTGCTTCGGTGCCTATTCCTGCTGCTGGTTCGCCATCGTGGGCTTCCTGCCGACCCTGCAGATCGAGCGCCTGCATCTGTCGACCTCGACGGCGGCCATCGTGACGGCGCTGGTCGTGATCGTGAATGTCGGCGGCAACCTCGCGTCAGGCTGGCTGCTGCGCCATGGCGTGGCGCGCGTCACGCTGATCGTCGCCGCCGCCGTCTCGATGGCCTTCTGCGCGGGCGGCATCTTCAGCGACGCGCTGCCCGACCTGCCACGCCTCCTGCTGGCCGGCCTTTACTCGGCCGTGATCGGCGTCGTGCCGGGCGCGCTGTTCACGGCGATTCCCGTGCACGCTCCGCGCCCCGCCCTCGCAGGCGCCGCCACGGGCCTGCTGATGCAGGGCTCGAATTTCGGCGCCCTTCTGGGACCGCCGCTGACGGCAAGCCTCGTCTCCTCGTCCGGCTGGCCAGCGGCCGCATGGCTGACCAGCATCAGCCTCACGCTGGTCGCGGCGGCCGGCATCTTCCTGCACTTGCGCGAAAGGCGTAGAGTCGCGGCATGATCTATGTCGACATCGTCTCCGACACGATTTGCCCGTGGTGCTACATCGGCAAGCGCCGCTTCGAGCGCGCGCTCGCGCTCAGCGGCCGCAACGACGTGGCGCTGTCGTGGCGTCCTTTCCAGCTCAATCCCGACATGCCGCCGGAAGGCATGACGCGCGACGACTATGTGCGCGCCAAGTTCGGCGGCGGCGACCGGCCGCGCCAGATCTACCAGGCGATCGCCGAGAGCGGCCGCGAGGCCGGCATCGAGTTCCAGTTCTCGAAGATCAAGCGCACGCCCAACACCATCCCCTCGCACCGGCTGGTGCATTGGGCCGCCAAGCAGGAGCGGCAGGACGAGGTCGTGGCCATCCTGTTCCAGGCCTATTTCGAGGAAGGCCTCGATATCGGCGACACCAACGTGCTGGTCGACTGCGCCGTGCGCGCCGGCATCGACGGCATTCGCGCCCAGAAATTCCTGATGAGCGACGAGGGCCGCCAGGAAGTCGTCGCGTCCGACGTCTACGCCCGCCGGCTCGGCATCAACGGCGTGCCCTGCTTCATCGTGAACCGGAAGTACGCGGTTTCGGGCGCGCAGCCGCCGTCGGCCTTCGTCGAGGTCTTCAATCTCGCCGAGCGCGACGCCGCCACCAGCGCGGCCCAGTCCACGGCCTAGGCCGCGAGCTTCGCCATCGCGCCGACGATGCCGCTCACGCCGGACAGGCGCTGGCGCTCGTCCTTCCAGACCCGCTGCACGATCACGCGCTGATCGGGCCGCACCTTGATCAACGGCGCGTTCTTCTGGATCCAGCCGATCAGCCGTTCGGGCCGGGCGAACTTGTTCTCGTGGAAACTGAACACGACCGCCTTCTCGCCGGCGTCGATCTTCTCCACGCCCGCCTGTCGGCAGAGCAGCTTGAGCCCGATCGTCTTCAGCAGGAACTCCGCCTCGGGCGGTGTCGGACCGAAGCGGTCGACCAGCTCGGCGGCGAACGCGTCGATGTCGGCCTGGTTGGAGAGCGCGCCGAGGCGGCGATAGAGCCCCATGCGCACCGAGAGATCGGCGACGTACTCCTCCGGGATCAGCACGGGAATGCCGAGATTGATCGTCGGCGACCAGTCGGCCTGCGCGGCTTCCTGCGCCCGGCCGCGCGCCGAGGCGACGGCCTCTTCGAGCAGCTGCTGGTAGAGCTCGATGCCGACCTCGCGAATGTGGCCCGACTGCTCCTCGCCCAGCAGGTTGCCGGCGCCGCGAATGTCGAGATCGTGGCTCGCGAGCTGGAAGCCGGCGCCCAGCGTGTCGAGCGTCTGCATGACCTCGAGCCGCTTGGCCGCCGCCTCGCTCAGCGCCTTGCCCGGCGGCACGGTGAGATAGGCGTAGGCGCGGGTCTTGCCGCGGCCGATGCGCCCGCGCAGCTGGTAGAGCTGGGCGAGACCGAACATGTCCGCGCGATGGATGATCATGGTGTTGGCGTTGCGGATATCGAGGCCGCTTTCCACGATGTTGGTCGACAGCAGCACGTCGAACTTGCCGTCGACGAAGTCCTGCATCGTGTTCTCGATCGCCGTCGGCGCCAGCCTTCCGTGCGCCATGGCGAGCCGCACCTCCGGCACCAATTCGCGCAGCTGCTCGGCCACGGACGCGAGGTCCTCGACCCGCGGGCAGACATAGAAGCTCTGCCCGCCGCGATACTGTTCACGCAACAGCGCCTCGCGGACCGTCACGGCGTCGAACGGCGTCACGAAAGTGCGCACGGCCAGGCGGTCGACCGGCGGCGTCGCGATCAGGCTCATGTCGCGCACGCCGGTCAGCGCGAGCTGGAGCGTGCGCGGGATCGGCGTCGCCGTCAGCGTCAGGACATGGACGTCGGCGCGCAGCTCCTTCAGCCGCTCCTTGTGGCTGACGCCGAAATGCTGCTCCTCGTCGACGATCAGCAGGCCGAGATCCTTGAACTCGATGCTCTTGGCCAGCAACGCGTGCGTGCCGATGATGATATTGACCTCGCCTTCCTTGAGCGCGGCCTTGGTCTCCTTCGCCTCCTTGGCGCCGACCAGGCGCGACAGGCGGCCGATGCGCACCGGGAAGCCCTTGAAGCGCTCGACGAACGTGCGGTGATGCTGGCGCGACAACAGCGTCGTGGGACCGATCACGGCGACCTGCTTGCCCGACATCGCCGCCACGAAGGCCGCGCGCAGGGCCACCTCGGTCTTGCCGAAGCCGACATCGCCGCAGACCAGCCGGTCCATCGGCTTGCCCGAGCCCAGGTCCTCGATCACGTCGGAGATCGCCTGCAACTGGTCGTCGGTCTCGGCGTACGGGAAGCGCGCGCAGAACTCGTCGTAGAGGCCTTCCGGCAGGTTCATCGTCTCGCCGCGGCGGATCGCGCGCTCGGCGGCGATGTTGATCAGCCGGTCCGCCATGTCGGCGATGCGCTGCTTGAGCTTGGCCTTGCGCGACTGCCAGGCGACACCGCCCAGCCGGTCGAGTGCCGCGCCCTCTTCCGCCGCGCCATAGCGGCTCAGCACGTCGATGTTCTCGACCGGCACGAACAGCTTGTCGCCGCCCTCGTAGGTGAGCCGCAAACAGTCGTGCCGCGCGAACTGGATCTCGAGCGTCACCAGCCCTTCGTAGCGGCCCACGCCATGCTCGCGGTGCACGACGAGATCGCCCTCGGCCAGCGCCGAGGCCTCGGCGATGAAGCGCTCCGACGGGCGGCGCTTCTTCTGCGGACGCGACAGGCGGTCGCCGAGAATGTCCTCCTCGCCGATCACCTCCAGCCCGTCGAGCACGAAGCCATGATCGAGCGGCCACACGGCGATGCCGACCGCGCCCGCAGGCAGCCCACGCGCGATCGCGTTGTCGGCCACCGGAACCGGCGTCGTGGCGCCATGCTCCTGCAGCAGGGTTTGCAAGCGGGCGGCCGAGCCTTCGGTGAAGCTCGCGATGACGACCCGGCGGCCGGCGGCGTTCGCGGCGGCGATGTGCTCGGCCACCTTGTCGAACAGGTTCACGCCCTGCGCCGTGCGCGCCTGCGCGAAGCCCTCGTGGCGGCGGCCGCCGAGGTCGATCGCGTCGGCGGTGCCCGGCGGCGCGTCGAAGGTCGTGAACTGGCCCACGCTGCGGCCCTCGAGCAGGTGATCCCACTGCGACGGCTTGAGATACATCTGATCCGGCGGCACGGGCTTGTAGTCGGCCGCACCACTCATGCCGCCTTTCGCGCCGGTCTTGAGCCGGGCATCGTAGTAGTCGGCGATCAGGTCGTAGCGCGCCTCGAAGGCTTCCCGGATCTGGTGATCGGCGGTGACGATCGCGTCGGGGCAATAGTCGAGCAGGGTCTCGAGGTGGTCGTGGAACAGCGGCAGCCAGTGTTCCATGCCGACATGGCGCTGGCCGGCAGAGATCGCTTCGTACAGCAGGTCCTCGCCCGCGACATTGCCGAACAGCGCGCGATAGCCGCCACGGAAGCGTTCGATGCTCTCGGGCGTCAGCAGCACTTCGCTCACGGACAGCAGCACGACCTCCTCGCGCTCGCCGGTCGAGAGCTGGGTCATCGGATCGAACGAGCGGATCGATTCCAGGGTGTCACCGAACCAGTCGAGTCGCAGCGGCTCGCTGGTGCCCGGCGGGTAGAGATCGACCAAGCCGCCGCGGATCGCGAACTCGCCCGGCTCCATCACCGTGTCGGCGCGGCCATAGCCGTTGGCGCCGAGGAAGGTCGTGAGTTCCGACACCGCCAGCGTCTGGCCCTTGCGCAGGACGGTCGCCGCATCGGCATAGAGGCTGCGCGGCGGCACCTTCTGAAGCGCGGCCCCCACCGATGCGAGGACGATGCGCGCGGGCGTGCCCGGCTTCTTCGGCGCCGCGAGCCGCGCCAGGGTCTCGAGCCGCTCGGCCACGATGTCGGGATGCGGCGACAGCCGGTCGTACGGCAGGCAGTCCCAGGCCGGGAAGACCAGCACCTCGCGGCCCGGCGCGAAGAAGCGCAGGCCGTCTTGCAGCCGCTCCAACCGCTGGCCATCGCGCGCGACGTGCAGGATGTCCTGGCCGCCGGTCGTGGCCGCGATCTCGGCGAGCGCCAGCGCGTCGGCGCCCTCCGGCAGTCCGGCGACGGTCCAGCGGCCGGCCTTGCGATGCAGGACGGACAGGCGTTCGGCCAGCGATGCCACTAGAACGTCACCCTGAAGGCCATGAGTTTGCGCAGCACGGGTGTGTCTTGTTCGGCCGGCGGCGCGCTCTTGCCCGCGACCCAGTCGTAGATGTCGTTGTCGCCGACGCGCAGGAGCTGCTCGTACTGGTCGAGCTCCGCGGCGCCGAAGTCGGAAATATGGGCGCGCGCGAACTGGCCAAGGAGGATGTCATTCTCCTTGTTGCCGCGGTACACGCTGCGATACAGCAACCGCTTCCGCCGCGTCTCCAGATCCTGGTCTGCGCTCATCTTTTCCCCAGGTGGAACGAAAAGGGGCGTAGCATATAGGCGGCGACGGTGGCGAAGTCACGTCCAGCATGCGTCCGCAAAGCCTCACTCCTCTTTTCGCCCAGGTCACGTCGCTTCCCGGAATTGGGCCGCGGCTGGGCAAGCTCGTCGAGCGGCTGGCCGGAAGCCTCGTCCTCGACCTGCTGTGGCACCTGCCCTTCGCCGTGATCGACCGGCGCAACGCGCCCGAGATCGCCCAGGCCAAGGCCGGCGAGATCGCCACGCTGACGGTGACCGTCGACGAACATCTCGTGCCGCGCAGTCCGCGCCAGCCCTATCGCGTCTGGTGCAGCGACGAGACCGGCAAGCTCTGCCTCACCTACTTCAACGGCCGCGAGGACTATCTCAAGAAGCTGCTGCCGCCGGGCGAGATCCGCGTCGTCAGCGGCAAGATCGAGATCTACCAAGGCGAGGTGCAGATGACGCACCCAGACCATGTGGTGGCGCTCGACGAGCGCGAGCAGATCCTGCGGGTCGAGCCGGTCTACGGGCTGACCACCGGTCTCACGCAGAAGCCGGTGCAGAAGGCGATCGCCGCCGCGGTCGGCCTCGCGCCCGACCTGCCCGAATGGCAGGACGCGGCTTACCTGAAGAAGCAGAAATGGTCGGGCTGGAAAGCGGCCCTCGCGCAGGCGCATGCGCCGGGCGAGCCGTCGGACCTCGAGCCGATGCACCCCGCCCGCGCCCGCCTCGCCTTCGACGAGTTGCTGGCGAGCCAGCTCGCGATCGCGCTGGTGCGCCATCACAACCGCACGCTCGCGGGTCGCGCCACCAAGGGCGACGGCCATCTCCAGAAGCGCGCGCTCGCGGCGCTGCCGTTCGAGCTGACGCCCAGCCAGATCTTCGCCAATGCCGAGATCGCGGCCGACATGGCCAAGGCCGAACGCATGGTCCGCCTGCTCCAGGGCGACGTCGGCAGCGGCAAGACCTTGGTCGCCTTTCTCGCCATGCTGACCGCCGTCGAAGCGGGCGCGCAGGCCGCGATGATGGCGCCGACCGAGCTTTTGGCGCGCCAGCACTACGCCACGATCGCGCCGCTTGCCGAGGCCGCGGGCGTCACGCTCGCGCTGCTGACCGGCCGCGACGGCCAGCGCCAGAAGAAGGCGACCTTGCAGGGACTGGCCGACGGCACGATCCAGCTCGTGGTCGGCACGCATGCGCTGGTCCAGGAAGACGTCGAGTTCGCCGACTTGGCGCTCGCTGTCGTCGACGAGCAGCATCGCTTCGGCGTGCACCAGCGCATGGCGCTGTCGTCCAAGGCCGCGGCCGTCGACCTGCTGGTGATGACCGCCACGCCGATCCCGCGCACGTTGATGCTGGCGGCCTACGGCGATCTCGATGTCTCCAAGCTCACCGAGAAACCCGCCGGACGCCAGCCGATCGACACGCGGACCTTGCCGCTCGAGCGCATCGCCGAGGTCGTCCAGGCGGCGGGCCGCATGATCGCCACGGGCGCGCGCGTCTACTGGGTGTGCCCGCTGATCGAGGAATCCGAGGACGTTGACCTCGCCAATGCCGAGGAGCGCTTCCGGATCCTGAACGGGCGCTTCCCCGGCAAGGTCGGGCTGCTGCACGGCCGCCTCAAGGGCGCCGAGCGCGAGGCGACCATGGCGGCCTTCGCGGACGGGCGGCTGTCGATCCTGGTCGCCACGACCGTGATCGAGGTCGGCGTCGACGTGCCGGCCGCGACCGTGATGATCATCGAGCATGCCGAGCGCTTCGGCCTCGCCCAGCTCCACCAGCTGCGGGGGCGCGTCGGCCGCGGCAGCGCCAAGTCGACCTGCCTGCTGCTCTACGCGCAGCCGCTGGGAGAGACCGCGAAGGCGCGGCTGGCGATCATGCGCGAGACCGAGGACGGTTTCCGCATCGCCGAGGAGGACCTGAAGCTGCGCGGCGCCGGCGAGCTGCTCGGCACCCGCCAGAGCGGTCTGCCCGACATGCGCCTCGCCGATCTCGCGGCCCACGACGAGCTGCTGCAAGCCGCGCGCGACGATGCCCGCCTGATTGTCGACCGCGATCCCGACCTCGAGTCCGAACGCGGCGCCGCCCTGCGCGCCCTGCTCTACCTGTTCCGCCGCGACGACGCCGTGCGCACCCTGCGCGCGGGATAGGTCCTCACTCAGCCGAGCTTGCCGACGTAGGTGCGCAGCGTCTCGCGGGCGTCGTCGACGGCCTTCTGGGCGTCGGCCTTCTTCTTCGCGAGCGTGTCGAGGTCGTTCTCCTGCTTCTCGAGCGTCGCGAGGTAGCGCTTCTGGAGGTCGCTGCCGGCCGGCACCTTGGCGATGTTCTCGCGGATGCGGGCCTGCTCGTCGACGATGTGCTTGCGCTCAGTGTCGACGTCGGTCGACTTGCGCTGCGCCTCGGCGACCGCCTGCTGGAGCTGCAACACGCGCGCAAGCGCATCGCGGGTCTTGGCGTCCAGCGTCGCGGCGCGCGCATAGACGCCGATCTGGTCGGCCGAGGCGTCGAGCAGCCGCATTTCCTGCGCCCGCGTCTGTTCCTGCGCGACCTCGAAGGTCTGCGTCTGGTCGGTGGCCGCCAGCTGGAACGGGATGCGATAGTTGCCCTCGCTGATCTCGACGCCCTTCTCGTCGGGCTTCACCAGCGTCCAGCCGCCAAGCCGGCGCTGCACGACGATCAGCTTGCGCGGCTCCTTGAGCGCGCCCTTCACGCGATAGGTCGTGCCCTGGTGCACGATCAACGAGGAGCGCAGCACGCCGTTCACGATCGTGCCATTGGCCACGCGTTGCGTTTGCGACGGATCGCGCTCGACCGTGATCTTCTCGTCGAGCGCATAGGGCAGCAGCCGCGTCTCGCCCGTCGGGAAGGCCGACAGCCGCGCGTCGCCGACATAGGAGACCGCGTTGGCCTTGTCGCGCTCGTAGAGCGTCAGGATTCCTGGCGGCAGGCCGGTGTCGCCGTCGTTGGTCAGCCTGATCGCGGCCAGCGGGTTACGCGACGCCGTATCGGCCTGATAGAGCGCCAGCCGCTCGGCCGGCACCTGCCGGTCGAGGATCGGAATCGACAACGTCTTGCCGTTCACGAGGTCGACAGGCCGCGGGAACTTGAAGGTGACCTGCGTCGCCTCATCGGTCGCCTGCAACGGCTCGGCCGCGGGCGCCGCCGGTGCGGCCGCGACGTATCCGCCGGCCGCGCGCTCGCGCTGCATGGACGGCGCCATGGCGGGTGCCGGCGCCGGCGGCGATGGAGGTGCCGCCTTGGCCATCACGCCGCCGCGGTCGACATTGGGCGTCAGATGGCCGGCGACTTCGACCGGGATCTCGGGACGCGTGACGTAGTAGGCTTCGTAGAGCGCCTGATGGAACGCCACCGGCCGGCCGGAGACCAGGGTCAGCTCGACGCCCTTCCAGTCCTGCCCGCTCAGGTTCTCGATGGTGGCCCACCCCTGCAACGCGGCCTTCGGCGCATTGGCCGCGGCCGGCAGGGTCATGCGGTACGACGCCTTCCAGACCGGCACCGAGACGAGATAGGCGACGCGCACCGCGCGCTTGCCCTGCCCCTTGGTCGTGAGCTCGAGCGTGCGCGAGTCGGCGGCGCGGTTGGCCTGCACGGCGCTGAGCGCCTTGGCGACCTTCTCGCGCAACGCCGGATCGGCGAACTGAAGATTCTCGGCGTCTTCGAGCACGAACTGTTGCAACCCCTGTTCGGTCAGCAAGGTGACGCGCGTGCGCTGCGTCGTGCTGTTGCCGTCCTTCGTCACCGTGGTCTCGGGTTGGACCGAGATCACCCGGCCCGACATGGCGCGGCTGCCACCGACCGAGACCTGCGCGCCCTTCAACGCCGACAGGAGATCGGCGGGCGACTGCAACGACGCCTCGTCGAACGGCATGTCCTTGAAGGTCTGCTTCAGCGGCTCGCGGCCCGGCAGGCTGAGGCCGCCGATGCCGCCCTTGTCGTCGTAGACCACGAGGCTCTTCAGCACGTCGTCGACCTGGTCGAGCGGCACGGTGAGCTTGAGCGTGGAGTCGTTGTCGACGGTCGCCTCGTACTCGAAGTAGCCGAGGCCGGCGGACGACAGCATGACCCGCTTCAGCGCCAGCTCCTGCGCGAAGGCGAGGGTCGGAAGGCTGAACAGGCCCAGCAAGGCCACGATCAACAGACGGCGCATGAAATCTCCCCGATCATAGTCCGCGCAAAGCCTGAGCGTGGACTGTGACACAACCGCGGCGGCGCCGGGGAAAGATTGCGAGCTTAGGCCAGCGCGTCCTTGAGGGCTTCGAGCGGCAGGAGCACGCATTCCTGCCGGGACTTGTGCGCCGCCACCGGCGCAAAGGCAGCGTAAGGCTCGGCCGCCGCACCCTGCTCCCGGCCGATGGCGCGCTCGGCGTCGTGGCGGATATCGGCGATGCCGGCGGCATCCTTGCCCACCGCCAGCGAGGCGAGCGCCGAGGCGGAGGCCTGGCAGAGCAGACAGCCGCGCACCTGGTGGCCGATCCCGGTGATCCTGCCCTGCCCGTCCAACGTCACGTCGATGACGACCCGGTCGCCGCACAGGGGATTGTCGCGCCGCGCGCTCCTGGTCGGTGCGGCGAGCTTGCCGGCGCCGGTCTTGGCCTTGGCCAAGGCCACGATCTTTTCCTGGTACAGCTCGTCGCTCATCGCCCAATACTCATCGCAGGGTCTTCGCCGCGTGCGCGACGCCCGCCAGCAACGCGTCGATGTCCGAAGTGTCGTTGTACGGCGCCATCGAGACGCGCGTCGTGCCGTCGAGGTCGAAGCGGTCCATCAGCGGCTGCGCGCAATGGTGGCCGGCGCGCACCGCGACGCCGAACGAGTCGAGCGTCTGCGCGACATCGTGCGGGTGCACCCCGTCGAGCATGAAGGACACGACCGGGTAGCGGTTCTGGAGGCTGGCCGGTCCGAGGATCTGCGTGCCGTCGATCTTCTGAAGCCCATCCATCAGCCGTTGAACGAGCCCCATCTCGTGATCGTGCGCCGCGGTCCAGTCGAGCCCGCGCATCCAGGCACAGGCCGCACCGAGGCCGATCGCCGGGCCGATCGGCGGCGTCCCCGCTTCGAAGCGGCGCGGCGCCGGCGCCCACGTCGTCTCGGCGAAGGTCACGCGGCCGATCATCGAGCCGCCGCCATGGAACGGCGGCATGGCGTCGAGCAACTCCGGCTTGGCCCACAGCACGCCGATCCCGTTCGGCCCATACGCCTTGTGGCCGGCGAAAACATAGAAATCGACGCCGAGTTCGGGCAGGTCGAGCGGCCCGTGCGGCGCGCGCTGGGCGCCGTCGATCATCACCTTGGCCCCGACGCCCTTGGCGGCCGCCACGACCGCCTTCACGTCGAGCAGGGCGCCGGTGACGTTGGAGATGTGCGCCAACGAGATCAGTTTCGTGCGCGGCGTCAGCAGGCCCGGCAGCTTGCCGAGGTCGATGCGCCCGTCCGTCGTCACCGGGATCATGTCGATCTCGATGCCGCTGCGCTGCCGCAGCAACTGCCACGGCACGATGTTGGAATGATGCTCCAGTTCCGACAGCAGGATGCGGTCGCCCGCTTTCAGGAGCTGGCCGTAGGAATAGGCCACGAGGTTGATCGCCGCCGTGCAGCCACCGGTGAACACGATCTCCATCGGCTTCACGCCGAGGAAGGCCGCCACCTCGGCGCGCGCATTCTCGTAGGCCTCGGTCGCACGCTCGGCCAGGCGATGGACGCCGCGCAGGACGTTGGCGCGGCTCGTGGTCTCGTACTTGCGCACCGCGTCGATCACCGCGAGCGGCGTCTGCGCCGACGCGCCGTTGTCGAGATAGTGGACCGGCTTGCCGTCGATGATCTCGGACAGGATCGGGAATTGCCGGCGGACGCCCGCGACGTCGAAGCTCATGCGCTTGCCCCGCCCCGGTCGCGCCAGGCGGCCAGGGCCTCAGGCGTATCGATGTCGGTGATCGCCGCGTCGCCGCCCATCTCGACCTCGCAAACGAGGTCCGCATGCTCGCCGATCAGATGCTTGGCGCCGGTGTCGCCGGTCACCTGGGCGATCTCCGGGAAGAAGCGGCGTGCCCAAAGCACGGGGTTGCCGCGCTTGCCGCCGACTGTCGGCACGCAGATCGACCGGCCCTCGACGGGGCTGAAGCCCGCCATCAGGCGATCGAGGATGGCCGACGACACGCCCGGCATGTCGCCGAGCTGGACGATCGCGGCGTCGATGCCGGCGCCCAGCGAGGCGACGCCCGCCTTCACGGACGTGCTGAGCCCTTCGGCGAAATCGGGATTCACGACGAAGCGCACGCGCGCCTTCGCAGGCAGCGCCTTCTCGATCGCGGTCCGCACCTCGTCCGCCATGTGGCCGAGCACGACCACGATCTCGACGGCCTGCGAGGCCAGAGCGGCCTTCACTGCGTGCACGACCAGCGGCTGGCCGTCGGCCTCCGCGAGCATCTTGTTGGGCCCGCCCATGCGCGTGGAACGGCCGGCGGCCAGCAGCACGATGGCGACCTTGGGCGCCTGCTGCGGGCCGTCGCCCTCCTCCTCGCTGTCGTCGCGCGGCTGCGGCCGCGTCGGGATCTCGGCCAGCAGGCCGCCCGCGCCCATCCGCACGATCTCGGCGCGGCGCACCGGCAGGCGCGCGGCAAGACGCTCCAGCACCATGTCGAAGCCGTTGTACTTGGGCGACTTGGCGCAGCCCGGCAGGCCCAGCACCGGCTTGCCCTCGAGTTCGCCCGTCAGCAGCAGGTTGCCGGGATCGACGGGCATGCCGAAATGCGTGACCACGCCGCCCGCCTGTTCGATGCCGGCCGGCACGACGTCATGGCGATCGACGATCGCCGAGGCACCGGCGACGAGATAGAGGTCGCAGCCTTCCTTCTTCAGTTCTTCAAGTGCCGCGGCGATGGCCCCGGCCTCATGGGCGCAGCGGAGCTCGCCGACCAGCGTGCTGCCGAGCGAGGTCAGCCGTTTGCCGGTCGTGCCGACCGCCTTGTCGAGCACCTTGTCGCGCGTGCCCGGCAGCATGGTCTGCACGAGTCCGGCGCGCATCGGCTTGAACGGCGCCACCGAGACCAGCGGCTGGTTGGCCGATTTCGCCAGTTCGGTGGCGCGGCTCACCGCGGCCTTGGGCGCGGCATAGGGAATGACCTTCACCGTCGCCACCATCTGGCGCGGCATCACGCGCGCGAAGGGCGACAGGGTCGCGACGGTCACCGACTCGTCGAGTTCGTTCAGCGCATCGATCCGCTCGTGGTCGATGACGGCGAGCCCGGCTTCGATGGCGAAATGGTTGCAGCGGCCGGTGAACGGCGCGGTGACCTCGATGCCCTTGCCCGCCAGCACCTTGGCGACGGTCGCCGCGGCCTCGTCCTCGTGCATGTCGTCGGCGTCGAGACGCGCGGCCACGATGCTCTCGGCACCGGCGGCCTTCAGCTTGGCGACGTCGTCGCTCGACAGCAGGCGGCCCTTGGAGAAGTTGATCCCCTTCGTGCGCCAGCTGTGCCCGAGGATCGCCCCCGTGGCCTCTTCGATGGGCGTCTCGCCGAATTTCACGCGGCGACCTTGGGAGCGGCGAGCGACTCCAGGCGGCGCGCCCGCACCTCGACGATCTGGCCGAGGATGGAGACGGCGATCTCCGCCGGCGACTTGGCGCCGATGTTGAGGCCGACCGGCCCGTGCACGCGCGCGAACATCTCGTCGGTGATGCCGACGGCGGCCAGACGCTCCTTGCGCTTGGCGTGGGTCTTCCGGCTGCCGAGCGCGCCGATATAGAAGGCGTCGGACTTCAGCGCGGACTCCAGCGCGGGATCGTCGAGCTTGGGATCGTGCGTCAGGGTCACCACGGCGGTCGACACGTCGAGGCCCATCTCCTGGAACGCCTCGTCGGCCCATTCCTTGATGACCTTCACGCCGGGGAAGCGCGCGGCGGTCGCCCACGCGCCGCGCGGATCGACGACGGTGACGTCGAATTCGAGCATCGTCGCCATCGGCGCCAGCGTCTGCGCGATGTGCACGGCGCCCACGATCACGAGGCGCGGCGGCGGCACGTAGACGTTGAGGAAGACCTTGTCGGCGCCGACGTCGATCGTCTCGCTCTTGCCGGTGCCCAGCGCACGACGTGCCGCGGCGACCAGGGTCGCATCGCCGGCCTGCGCGCCTTCGGCCTTGTCGGGATAGACCAGCGTCTCGGCGGCATCGCCGAGGCGGGTCGCCAGCACGATGGGCTTGCGGGCAGTGCGGGCCGCCTGAAGGGCGGCGAGTGTGCTGGCCTGCATCGCTCAGCCCACCTTCTCGACGAAGACCTGGACCTTGCCGCCGCAGGCGAGGCCGACGTCCCACGCCTGCTCGTCGGTCACGCCGAAATCGAGCAGCCGCGGCTTGCCGTCCTTGATCGCGTCGAGCGCCTCCTTGACGACGGCCCCCTCGATGCAGCCGCCGGAGACCGAACCGACCATCGCGCCGCTGTCGTCGACGCCCAGCTGGCTGCCGACGGGACGCGGCGAGGAGCCCCAGGTCGTGATGACGGTTGCCACCGCCACGCCCTTGCCCGCCTCTTTCCACTTGCCGACCTGATTCAGGACTTCCAGCGCGTCGCTCATGGTCTACTCCTTGCGCAGTTCGGTCTGCCAATTCGCCAGCCGCTTGTCGGCGCCGTGCATCGGCCCGTGCAACGCGGCGATCAGCCCGGCCAGACTCTCGAGATTGTGCACCGGCCGGAATTCATCCACGTAGGGCAGCATCGCCTTGTTGCCCTGTGATTTGGGTTCGTACCCGCCGTATCTCAAGAGCGGGTTGAGCCAGATCAGGCGGCTGCAAGACTTGCCCAGACGCTCCATCTCCTCCGCCAGGCCGGACGCGCCCTCGCGATCCAGCCCGTCGGTGATCAACAGAACGACAGCCCCCTGCCCCAGGACCCGGCGCGACCACTTGTTGTTGAACTCGTGGAGCGTCTGGCCGATGCGGGTGCCGCCAGACCAATCTTCCACCTGCGACGAGGCTTTTGCCAGCGCTATATCCACGTCCTTATAACGCAGCGAGCGCGTGACGTTGTTCAATCGCGTGCCGAAAGTGAAGCAGAAGACCCGGTCGCGATCATTGGTCATCGCATGCATGAAATGCAGGAACATGCGCGTGTATCGCGCCATCGAGCCCGAGATATCACACAGCACGACCAGCGGCGGCGGCCGGCGGCGCGGCTCGCGCCTGCGCAGTTCGGTCAGCCCCTCCGGCCGCAACGCGCGGCGCAGCGAGGCGCGGAAGTCGACCCGCGGGCCGCGCCGGGCCGGCTGGTAGCGGCGGGTCTTGCGCTCCGGAACCGGCAGCCGAAGTCGCGCAATGGCGCGCAACGCCTCGTCGATCTCGGCCTGGCTCATCTGCTCGAAGTCCTTCTGCTGAAGGACCTCGCGGTCGGAGACGGTGAAGGTCGCCTCGACCTCCATTTCCGGCGGCTCGCTCTCTTCCTTCGACGCCTCGCCCTGGCCGGGCTGCAACGCATCCTGGAGACGGCGGCTGAGCTGCTTGCCCTTCTCCTGCTCCGGCACGCCGACCTGCGGCAGCAGCATCTCCATCATCTTCTCGAGGAGACGCGGGTTGCGCCAATAGACGTGGAAGGCCTGGTCGAAGACCTCGCGCTGGTCGCGGCGGTTCACGAACACCGAGTGGAGCGTCCAGTAGAAATCCTCGCGCTTGCGCAAGCCCGCGGCTTCGACCGCCTCGACGGCGCGCAGCACCTGTCCCGGCCCGACGCGCAAGCCGGCCGTGCGCAAGGTCCGCGCGAAGTGCACGATGTTGGTCGCAAGTCTGCCCTTGCGCGGATCGGGGCCGCCGGCGTCCGTGGGCAGCGCGTCCATCGCGCGATCAGCCCAGCGGCTGCGCGGCGATGTCGGCCTTCACCTTGCGCAGGATGTCGGCCGCTTCCGAGCCCTGCAGGCGCTGGATGTCGTCCTGGTATTTCAGCAGCACGCCCAGCGTGTCGTTGAGGCTCTTCGGGTCGAGGTCGAGCGTATTCAGCTCCGACAGCGCGCTCGCCCAGTCGATCGATTCGGCCACGCCCGGCGACTTGAACAGGTCGAGCTTGCGCAGCTCCTGAACGAAGCCCACGACCTGGCGCGACAGCCGCTCGCTCGCTTGCGGCGCCTTCACTTTCAGGATCTCGAGCTCGCGCTGGAGGTCGGGATAGTCGACCCAATGGTAGAAGCAGCGGCGCTTCAGCGCGTCGTGGATTTCGCGCGTGCGGTTCGAGGTGATGATGACGATCGGCTTCTCGGCGGCCTTCACCGTGCCGAGCTCGGGGATCGTCACCTGGAAGTCCGACAGCACTTCCAGAAGATAGGCCTCGAACGGCTCGTCGGTGCGGTCGAGTTCGTCGATCAGCAGGATCGGCGCGCCGTCGGCATGCGGCTGCAACGCCTCGAGCAGCGGACGGCGGATCAGGAAGCGCTCGTTGAAGATATCGCTGGAGATCTGGTCGCGATCGTGTACGCCCTGCGCCTCGGCGAGCCTGATCTCGATCATCTGGCGCGCGTAGTTCCACTCGTAGACCGCCGACGACACGTCGAGGCCCTCGTAGCATTGCAGGCGGATCAGCGGACGCTTCAGCGTCTCGGCCAGCACCTTGGCGATCTCGGTCTTGCCGACGCCGGCCTCGCCCTCGCAGAACAGCGGACGGCCGAGCTTCAGCGCGAGATAGAGAACGGTCGCAAGGCTGCGGTCCGCGATGTAGTCGCCGTTCTTCAGAAGGTCGACGGTGGCGTCGATGGACGCCGGCATGGACGAGGACATGAAACTCCCGGAACTCGTGAAGAGTGAGTGTAGCGGATGCGGCGACGCGCCGGTATGGTGGGAATCCGCTGATAATTCAAGGAATTGAGAGGTAGCCATGGCGGACGGTGTGTTCAAGGGTCGGACCGCGATCGTGACCGGCGGCGCGCGCGGCATCGGCCTCGCTTGCGCAGCGAAAATCGCCGCCGGCGGCGGGCGCCTCGCCCTCTGGGACCGCGACATGGACCGCGCGCGCCAATCCGCCGCTGCGCTGGGCGACGCCATCGCCGTCGAGGTCGACGTGACGAACGAGGGTTCGATCGACGCCGCCCTCGACACGACCGCCAGGCAGCTCGCGCCGCCGGACATCCTCGTCGCGAGCGCGGGCATCACCGGGCCGAACGCAACCGTCGCCAACTATCCGGTCGATGCCTGGAAGCAGGTGATCGACATCAACCTCACCGGCGTCTTCCTGTGCAACCGCGCGATCTCGCCGGCCATGGCCAAGCGCGGCTGGGGCCGCATCGTCAACATCGCCTCGGTCGCGGGCAAGGAAGGCAATCCCAACGCCTCGGCCTACTCCGCCTCGAAGGCGGGCGTGATCGGCCTCACCAAGTCGCTCGGCAAGGAACTCGCGACCAGCGGCGTGCTGGTGAACTGCGTCGCGCCGGCCGTGGTGAAGACCGAGCTGTTCAGCCAGATGACCGAGCAGCATATCCAGTACATGCTGTCGAAGATCCCGATGAACCGCTTCGGCGAGGTCGAGGAAGTGGCCGAGATGGTCGCGTGGCTCGCCTCGCCGCTCTGTACCTTCAGCACCGCCGCGACGTTCGATCTCTCCGGCGGAAGGGCGACCTACTGATGGGCAACCTGCACGACATGACCCTGACGGAGCTGGGCGCCGGCCTCTCCGCCAGGAAATTCTCCTCGCGCGAGATCGCCGACGCCCTGCTCGCCCGCATCGAGAAGGCCGACGGCAAGCTGCACGCCTTCACCGAGGTCTACGCCAAGGAAGCGCGCACGCTGGCCGACGCCGCCGACACCGCGCGGGCGTCGGGCTTTCCGCTGGGCCCGCTGCATGGCCTGCCGGTTGCCTACAAGGACCTGTGCGACATCAAGGGACGGATCGGCACCGGCGGCTCCAAGATGTGGGCCAAGCGGGTCGCCACCGAAACATCGGCCACGGTGGAGCGCCTGACGGCCGCCGGCATGGTGCCGCTCGGCAAGCTGCACATGGTCGAATTCGCCTTCGGCGGCTCGGGCACCAATCCACTGATGGGCGCGCCGTGGAATCCCTGGGACCTCAAGACCCATCGCGTACCGGGCGGCTCGTCGAGCGGCACCGGCGTCGCCGTCGCCGCGCGCCTGACGCCGGCCGGCATCGGCAGCGATACCGGCGGTTCGGTGCGCATTCCGTCGGCCTTCAACGGGCTGGTCGGCCTCAAGGTCACGTTCGGCCGCATCAGCCTGCACGGCACGATGCTGCTGAGCTGGACCCTCGACTCCATCGGCCCGATGGCGCGCTCGGTCGAGGACTGCGCGCTGATGCTCAATGCGCTGGCCGGCCCCGACCCGCGCGATCCGACGACGCTCGACCAGCCGCTCGAGGATTTCGCCGCCGCCGCGCGTGGCGGCTCGATCGAGGGCATGCGCGTCGCGCTGCCGGATTCGAAGCAGTTGCCGGAGTTCATGCACCCGGATGTGACGCAGGCCTGGCAGGCGGCGGCACGGACCTTGGAAAGCCTCGGCGCGACGGTCGAGGCGGTGAAGCTGCCCGAGTGGTTCTTCGCCATGGCGCAGGCCAACGGCACGATCTCGACCTCCGAGATGTTCTCGCTGCATCGCGACTGGATCGAGGACATGTCCAAGGCGATCGGTCCCGGCGTGCGCGCGCGCGGCATGCAGGCGCGGCACTTCGCACCCGGCGCCTATGCCGGCGAACTGCGCGCCATGAAGCAGCGCCGCGCGGCGTTCAACGCCTGGATGGAGCCCTACGACGCGCTGCTGTTGCCGGCGGTCGCCGTGCCCGCGATCCCGCTGGCGGAAGTCGACGAGGTCTCGCCGATCCCGAGCTACCTCACGCGGCCGGGCAACTATCTCGGCCTGTGTGGTCTCAGCATGCCCAGCGGCTTCTCGGGCGGGCTGCCGCTCGGCATCCAAATCATGGGCAAACCTTACGCGGAGACCACCGTGCTGCGGCTCGGCAAGGCGTTCCAGGACGCGACCGACTTCAACAAGCGCGCGCCCAACCTCAAGGAGCTCGGCCTGTGAAGCTCTATTACTGCGACGTGCTGGCGCCGCGGAAAGTCTGCGCGGCGCTGAAGACGGTGCTGAAGCTGCCGGTCGAGTACGTCTATGTCGACCTCGGCAAGGGTGAGAACCGCAAGCCGCCCTACAAGGCGATCAATCCCAACGGCAAGGTGCCGACCTTGGTAGATGGCGAGCGGACGATCACCGAGGCCGACACCATCCTCTGCTACCTGTCGGACAAGGTCGGCGCCGACCTCTGGCCCAGCGACAAGCAACGGCAGTTCGACGTCATGTCGTGGTTCAGCTGGAACGCGCAGCACTTCCTGCGCGCGACGGGCGGTCTCTATTTCGAATACGTCATCAAGGACCGCTACAATCTCGGCCCTGCGGATCCCGCGGAGGTCGAGCAGGCGCTGGCCGAGTTCCGCCGCTGTGGCAAGCTGCTCGACGCCCATCTCAAGGAGCGCAAGTGGCTGGTCGGCGACAGGCTGAGCGCCGCCGACATCTCGGTCGCCGTCACCCTGCCCTATGCCGCCAAGGCGCACATGCCGGTCGACGAGTTCCCCGCGATGCGCCGCTGGCACGACCAGCTCTGCGCCATGGACGGCTGGCTCGATCCGTTTCCTCAGCGTTGATCGCTAACGCTGGGGCATGCCCTGCGGGATGACGGTCTGCACGATCGAGGAGTCGAGCGCCTCGTAGTCGTGATAGCCGATCGTCTTGTAGAGCTCGGCGCGCGTCTGCATCCGGTCGACCATCTTCTGCGTGCCGCCGTCGCGCTTGATCGCGGCATAGAGCTGCTCCTGCGCCTTGTTGGCCATGCGGAACGCCGAGACCGGCCAGATCACCATGGAATAGCCCATCGCCTCGAACTCCGAGGCGGTGAAGAACGGCGTGCGGCCGAACTCCGTCATGTTGGCCAGCAGCTTCACGCCCGGCATCGCCTTGGCGAAGGCGCGGAACATGTCGGCGTTGTTCAATGCCTCGGGAAAGATCGCGTCGGCGCCCGCCTCGATATAGCGCTTGGCGCGCGCCACGGCGCCGTCGATGCCTTCGCTGGCCGCGGCATCCGTGCGGGCGATCACATAGAGGTCGCGGCGCGCCTTTGAGGCGGCATGCACCTTAGCGGCCATGTCCTGCGGCTCGGCGAGCTTCTTGTCGTTGAGGTGGCCGCACTTCTTGGGCAGCAGCTGGTCCTCGATATGGACCGCGCCGGCGCCCGCTTCCTCGAACGCCCGTACCATGTGCATGACGTTCAGCGCCTCGCCGTAGCCGGTGTCGCCGTCGACCAGTACCGGCAGCCCCGATGCGCGCGCGACTTGGCGGATGAAGAAGCAGACCTCGTCGACCGTGATGACGCCGAGATCCGGCAGTCCCATCGACGCCGACATGCCCGCGCCCGAGAGATACAGCGCCTCGAAGCCCGCATCGCGCGCCTGCAACGAGGCGAGACCGTTGTGCGTGCCCGGCATCTGGAGGATGCCGCCCTTCTCCATCAGCGCGCGGAAGCGCTTGCCGGCGGACTGGGCCGGCAGGTCGTTGGCGACGAGATACGGCATGAAATCCTCCGTCAGTTCTTCTTGCGGCCGTGCCAGCCGACCAGCAGGCCGGCGGCGATGATCACCGCGCTTCCGACCCAAGTATAGAAGTCGGGAATCTCGGCGAACATCAGGTAACCCACGATCACCGAGCCGATCATCTGCGTGTAGTTCAGCGGCGCGATCAGGTTGGCCGGCGCATAGCTGAAGGCGCGCGCCACGCAGTAGTGGCCGAAGCCGCCGAAGAAGCCCAGCGACAGCATCATGGCGATGTCCTGCCAGTTGTCCGGCGTCTTCCAGGCGAAGGGCACGAAGAACGACGTCACGACCGTGCAACCCAGCGCGCTGTAGAAGGCGGTGGTCGCGGGCGAATCGACGGCCGCCACGCGCCGCACGACGATCTGGTAGACGGCGTAGGAGACGGCGCTGGCCAGGATCATCAGCGACGCCCACTGGAAGACCGAGCTGCCGGGGCGAATGACGATCAGCACGCCCGCGAAGCCGATCACGACGGAGGCCAGCCGCACCAGCGTGATGCGCTCGCCGAGCAGCGGCCAGGCGAGGAACGTCACCGCCAGCGGCGAGACGAAGGAGATGGCGATCGCCTCGGTGACGCCGACATACTTGGCCGCACCGAAGAAGAAGAACGTCGCGCCGAGCAGTCCCAGCGAGCAGATGAGCTGTTGCCGCGGCGCCCGCGTGCGCAGCAGCGCGAGGCCGCGACGTGGCAGGAAGATCGCGGCCATCAGCACGAGATGCGTCGCCAGCCGGATCCAGACGACTTCCTGGTACGGATAGATGCCGGTCAGCAGCTTCACCATGCTGTTCATCACCGGGAACAGCGCACACGCCACGCACATGTAGAAGATGCCGAGCCACGGTCGATAGACCCGATCGGGCGGCTTTACGGAAGCTTGCACGAGACCCTGTCGGCGAACACCGGCTTGCCGGGCACGAACTCCGACTTGTAGGTGGGATGCTTGTCGAGCGTGCAGCCCTTGGGCAGCGACGCCTTGTCGACCTCGATGCGGATGAAGTCCTCGCCGTCCTGCGTCGTGATGCTGAACGATTTCACCGGCTGCGGCAGCGCGAAGCGCATGACGTAGACCAGGTTGCGCGGGCCGCCCTTGCGCTCCGGCTTCTTGACCTGCTTGTTCTCGGGCATCGGCATGCCGCCCTTGGCGTCCTTCCCGTCACCCTCGTCGTGGTTCCACTCGGGTGGCGTGAAGGTCGCGGGATCGTCGATGCGCGCCACCAGCGTGGGCCGCTGCGGCGGGCGGAAATCCTGGGCGCCGGTGTTGAGCCAGGTGAGGAAACCCACCTTCTGCAATTCCGGCAGCATGTCGTCGGCCAGCGACTTGGTCTCGGCCATCGAGATCCTGCCGTCGCCGTTCTCGTCGATCGGCGGGATCTCGCCTTCGCTGGCCTCCGGATCGAAATGCCACTCGATCTCGACATGGGTGTACTTGCCGCCCTGCTCGATGGCGCGCACGTGCTGGGAGATCCAGATGTGCGGATGAGCCGAGGCGACGCCCGGCACGAGCAGAGCGACGGCGGCGACCGCGGAGACGAGCGCCCTCACGATGCCGGCACCGCGCGCGGCTTGCCGTCATTGTCGATCGCGACGAACACGAACGTCCCGTGCGTCACCTGGATTTGCGCCGGATCGAGCCGGCGCTGCACGACCGTCTCGAGCGCGATGGTGATCGAGGTCTTGCCGACTTTCGTGACCTCGCCATAGATCGACACCAGGTCGCCTACCTTGATCGGCTGGACGAAGGTCATGGCGGTGATCGCCACGGTCGCGACGCGGCCCTTGGCCACGCGGGCGGCCAGCGTTCCGCCCGCCATATCCATCTGGGAGAGCACCCAGCCGCCGAAAATGTCGCCATTCCCGTTCATGTCGGCGGGCTGCGGAATCGTCCGCACGATGGGGTCGCGCTGGCCTGCCGGCTGCTGTTCTGGCATCTGGTCCACACCGGATATTGTTGATTTTCAGCGATTTTCCTACCATACCGATGACCAACCGGCCATCACGCGATCCCCTCGCGCGGCTGCAGAAAGAAACAAGAAGCATGGCAAAGAACGGCGATCTTTTCGGCGCGTCGGGCGGCAGCAAGAAGCAATCGGCGGCCAAGGACACTTCCTACACGGCCCGTGACATCGAGGTGCTGGAGGGTCTGGAGCCCGTCCGCAAGCGCCCCGGCATGTATATCGGCGGCACCGACGAACGCGCCATGCATCATCTCGTGGCCGAGGTGCTCGACAATGCCATGGACGAGGCCGTCGCCGGTCACGCCGACACGATCCATCTCGAGATGCTGGCGGGCAACAGCGTGCTGATCCGCGACAACGGCCGCGGCATGCCGGTCGACCCGCATCCGAAGTTCAAGAACAAGTCGGCGCTCGAAGTCATCCTCACCACGCTCCATTCGGGCGGCAAGTTCAACAGCAAGGTCTATGCCACCTCGGGCGGCCTGCATGGCGTCGGTGCCTCGGTCGTCAACGCGCTATCCGACGAGCTCGAAGTCGAGGTCGCGCGCGACCGCAAGTCGTGGACGCAGAAATTCTCGCGCGGCAAGCCCAAGAGCAAGTTGATCTCCAACGGCCCGGCCAACAATCGCCGCGGCACGACGGTCACCTTCCATCCCGATCCCGAAATCTTCGGCAAGATCCAGTTCTCGCCCGAGCGCCTCTACCGGATGGCGCGCTCCAAGTCGTACCTGTTCCGCGGCGTCGAGATCCGCTGGAAGTGCGACAAGAGCCTGCTGCCCAAGGACGGCTCGATCCCCGCCGAGGAGACCTTCCACTTCGCCGGCGGCCTGAAGGACTATCTGGTGTCGGAGATCGGCACCCGCCCCACGGTCGTCCCCACCCCCTTCGCCGGCGAAGCCAAGAGCGACGGCAACGCCAAGGTCGAGTGGGCGGTGTGGTGGCCGACCGACGAGGAAGGCTTCATCCGCTCCTACTGCAACACCGTGCCGACCTCGGACGGCGGCACGCATGAGTCGGGCTTCCGCAGCGCGCTGGTGCGTGGCCTCAAGCGCTACGCCGACCTCACCGGCAACCGCAAGGGCTCCATCATCACCGCCGACGACGTGATCGACGGCTCGGCCGGCCTGGTCTCCGTGTTCATCGAGCAGCCGCAGTTCCAGGGCCAGACCAAGGAAAAGCTGGTCAGCGTCGAGGCGACCAAGATCGTCGAGGGAATCGTCGGCGACAATTTCGAGCACTGGCTGGTCGGCGACAAGGAAGCCGGCAACGTGCTGCTCGAACACGTGATCGCCAAGGCCGAGGAGCGCGTCCGCCGCAAGCAGGACCGCGAGCAGCAGCGCAAGACCGCGACGCGCAAGCTGCGCCTGCCGGGCAAGCTCGCCGACTGCTCGAGTTCGGCCTCGATCGGCACCGAGATCTTCCTCGTCGAAGGCGATTCGGCCGGCGGCTCGGCCAAGGCCGCGCGCAACCGCGAGACCCAGGCCATCCTGCCGCTGCGCGGCAAGATCCTGAACGTGGCCAGCGCCTCGGCCGACAAGCTGCGCGAGAACCAGGAAGTCCAGGATCTCATCCAGGCGCTGGGCTGCGGCACCGGCGCCACCTACAGCGACGACCGGCTGCGCTACGAGAAGGTCATCATCATGACCGACGCCGACGTCGACGGCGCCCACATCGCCTCGCTGCTGATGACGTTCTTCTATCGCGAGATGCCGAAGCTGATCGAGAACGGCCATCTCTACCTCGCCCAGCCGCCGCTGTTCCGCATCAGCAAGGGCGGCAAGACCGAGTATGCGCAGGACGACGCGCAGAAGGACGAGATCGTGCGCGGCCAGTTCGGCGGCAAGGCCGAGATCACGCGCTTCAAGGGCTTGGGCGAGATGCAGTCCGTGCACCTGCGCGAGACGACGATGGATCCGACCAAGCGCGTGCTGCTGAAGGTCGACGTGCCGACCGCGGCGAACACGACCGAGGGCACCGACGGCCGCCGCGAGGAGATGCGCACGCGCACGCTGGTCGAGGACCTGATGGGCCGCAAGCCGGAGAAGCGCTACGCCTTCATCCAGGAGAACGCGAAGTTCGCGCGCGATCTCGACGTCTGAGGCTTACAACCGGCTGACGATCCGCGCGCGAGAACGTGAGATGCCCGATGCTGCGCACGGGCCTACGATCTTCTCCTCACGTTTCGCAAGGAGGCTCCATGCGCCCCATCCGCAAGATCGCGATCGCCCTGCTCGCCGCGGCATCCCTGCCCGTCATTCCCGCGGTCGCGGCGACGTTGGGCGGCCTCGACTACGCCACGCAGTACGACTATCGCGAGTTCT
>JAFEFH010000180.1 GCA_018240695.1 Pseudomonadota bacterium
CACGACCAGGAAGAGGCGCTGGTCCTCTCCGATCGCGTCGCGGTGATGAACAAGGGCCGCCTGCAACAGGTCGCCACCACCACCGATATCTACGAGCGCCCGGCCAACGATTTCGTCGCCGACTTCGTGGGCGAGAGCAATCTCTTCCGGGGCACCGTGACCGAGCCCGGCGTGATCTCGCTCGAGGGCGGGCGGCGCCTGCTGGTGAACAACGCGGTGCGCACCGTCGGCCAGCGACTGGGCGTGCTGATGCGGCCCGAGCGCTTCGGCCGCGGCGCCAACGTCTTCGCCGGCGAGATCAAGGAGGCGGTCTATCTCGGCGTCTCGTTCAAGCTCCGCGTCGCCTGCGACGACGGACTGGAGCTGATCGTGCGCCAGCCGGCGCGCGGTCCGCTGCCCCTGCCCGGCACGCGGGTCCAGGTCGCCATCGATCCGGGGGAGATCCATGTCTTCTAGGCTGGGCGGCCTTTTGCCGGCCCTGCCGGCGCTCCTCCTGCTGTTCTTCTTCTTCCTGTTCCCCGTCGTGCGCATGCTGGGCTACAGCGTCGAAGGCGGGTCGTTCGAGTGGTACGCCAAGGCTCTGGGGCAGGGCCTCTACCTCCAGGTCTTCTGGAACACGTTCGAGATCGCGCTGTTCGTGACCGTGATCTGCCTGCTGCTGGGCTATCCGCTGGGCTTCCTGCTGGCCACGACGACGCCGGGCTGGGCGACGCTGGGCTTCATCTTCGTGCTGCTGCCGCTCTGGACCTCGGTGCTCGTGCGCACCTATGCCTGGATGGTCTTGCTCGGGCGCAACGGCGTGTTCAACCGCCTGCTCATGCAAGGGGGCGTGATCGCCGATCCGCTGCCGCTGCTCAACAACTTCAACGGCGTGCTGATCGGCATGGTGCATGTGCTGCTGCCGTACATGGTGCTCCCGATCTATGGCGCGGTGCGCCGCGTCGATCCCGCCTTGGTTTCGGCTGCGCAAGGGCTCGGCGCTTCCAACGCGCGCATCTTCCGCCGTGTCTACCTGCCGCTCACTTTGCCCGGAATCTTCGCGGGCGCGGTGATCGTCTTCGTTCTGTCGCTGGGCTTCTACATCACGCCGGCGCTGCTGGGCGGCGGCCGCGTCATCATGTTGGCGGTGATGATCGAGCAGGAAGTGCATCAGACGCTGAACTGGCCGTTCGCGGCGGCACTCTCGGCCTCACTGCTGGTCGTCACCCTCGCGGTCTATGCCGCTGCCCAGCGCTTCACGCGGGCGGGGGCCGACACGTGAGCCGCCGCGCCCTCGTGGTAGCCTGCGCGGTCATCTACTTCTTCCTGATGCTGCCGTTGCTGGTGGTCTTCCCGATCTCGCTGAGTTCGGCCGCGTACATGCAGTTCCCGCCACCCGGGCTCAGCTGGCAGTGGTACGAGCGCTATCTCGACGATCCGCAGTGGATCGACGCCACGATCCGCTCGCTCTATGTCGGCGCGGCCACCGCGATCCTCGCCTTGGCGCTGGGCGTGCCGCTGGCCTTCAGCCTGGTGCGCGGGCGCTTTCCCGGCCGCTGGCTGCTCGACCGCATCGCGCTCGCGCCGCTGATCGTGCCGACCATCATCCTGTCGATCTCGGTCTACGGCCTGTTCGCCAAGCTGAAGCTGATCGGCGAGTGGTACGGGCTGGTGATCGCGCACACCGTGCTGGCGCTGCCCTTCGTCGTGCTGGTGATGGCCGCTGGCCTGCGCGACTTCGACCGCGCACTGGAGCAGGCGGCCGAAGGGCTGGGCGCCAGCCGCCTGCGCACGCTGTTCCGCGTGACCCTGCCGTTGCTGCGGCCGAACCTCGTGTCGGCGGCGCTGCTCGCCTTCATCTCGTCGTTCGACGAGCTGGTCGTGGCGCTGTTCCTGGCCGGGCCCAACATGACCCTGCCCAAGAAGATGTTCGACAACATCCTGATGGAGATCGATCCCACCATCGCCGCCGTGTCGGTGATGCAGATCCTCCTGGTGTCCGTCGTCCTGGTGCTGATCGGCCGCTTCGGGCGCGGCTTGAGCGGCAGCGCGCGTTAGGAGAGTTCGATGGCCGACAGCATCTTCCACAGGGACTTCAAGACGACTCCTTGGTGGTGGGAATGGTGGCAACCCAACAACGAGCTGTCGCAGGACCCGCCGCGCAAGACCGACGTGCTGGTCGTGGGCGCGGGCTATGGCGGCCTGTCGACGGCGCTGGAACTGGCACGGTCCGGCATCGACGTGACGGTGCTCGAGCGCGGGGACTTCGGCATCGGCGCCTCGACGCGCAACGGCGGCGGCGTCAGCGGCGGCACGACCATGGGCAAGGGCTTCTCCGGCAAGGGCGTCGGTGGCGACCCCGAGGCGTGGAAGAAGATCATGCAGCGCATGCTGTCCGACGCCGCCGATTCGCTCGCCCAGGTCGAGACGGTGATACAGCGCGAGGGCATCGAGTGCCACTGGCGCATGAACGGCCGCTTCAGCGGCGCCTACACGCCGCGCCACTTTGCCGAGCAGTCGGCCAAGGTCGCGACCTTCAACGAGACCGGCGGGCTCGGCACGCGCATGATCCCGCGCGAGCAGCAGCGCGAGGAGATCGCCTCCGACTACTATCATGGGGGCATGGTGGTCGAGCGCACCGGCCAGCTCCATCCGGCGCTCTATTATGGCGGCCTGCTGAAGGCCGCGTCGAAGGCCGGTGCACGTCTTTGCGCGCAGTGCGATGCCGAGAAGATCGAGCGCAAGACGGCGGGTTTTACCGTCCTGACCAACAAGGGTCCGATCGAGGCGCGCGAGGTCGTGATTGCGACCAACGGCTATACCGGCGACGTGACGCCGACGCTGAAGCGCCGGCTGATTCCCGTGGCCAGCCACATCATCGCAACCGAGGAACTGCCCGAGGATCTGGTGAAGAGCCTGATCCCCAAGAACCGCGTCGTAAGCGATACCAAGCGCGTGCTCTGCTACTACCGGCAATCGCCGGACAACAAGCGGGTGATCTTCGGCGGCCGCGCGCGCTTCACCCAGGTGACGCCCGAGGTGAGCGCGCCCGTCCTGCACGGCTACATGCTGGAGCGCTGGCCGCAGCTGAAGGGCGTGAAGGTCACGCATGCCTGGACGGGCAACGTCGCCTTCGCCTTCGATTTCCTGCCGCACATGGGCACCGAGCAGGGCATGCACTATCTCATGGCCTGCAACGGCTCCGGCGTCGCGATGATGTCGTATCTCGGCTTCCAGACCGCCCGCAAGATCGCGGGCGGCTCCAATCAGCCGATCAACGCCTTCGATGAGCAGGAATTTCCGTCGATGCCCTTCTACAACGGCAATCCGGAATGGATCCTGCCGTTCGTGGGCGCGTGGTACCGGACGCGGGACTGGATCGACCGCGCGCTGGCGTAACGTCAGCGATCAGACACAAGCCGCTCGCGGCCGAGTGCCGTCACGGCGATCTGGCCGTCGACTTCCGCCACGAGTTCGAGATCGAACAGTCGCGCGTGATACTCCGAGGGCAGGGCAAGAAGGCGGCCTTCCTGCAAGTCTCGCAACGCGGCGAGTTCGGTTTGCTTGAGGGGCGCGATCAGACCGCGCGGCGACGTTCGAATGTCGCGAACCATTTGTCTTTACCTCCGTGTGTCGCGATAGAACGCGGACAGCACGCGGAAGTTGGCGGCGAAATTAGCAAAACCGCCGGAACTGCCTCTGAATCGGCAAAATCCGAATCGGCAAGAACGGAAATTCACACACGCTGACGAGCGGCCTGTGTGCTCTGTGGATTGGCCATCAACGACACGAGAACCTTTTCGAGAGCCTCGGCTTCGACGGGCTTCTGCAACAACGGCACGGTCGCGTAGCGGCGGTCGATGCTGTCGCGCTGATAGCCGGTCAGGAACGCGAAGGGCACGCCGCGTGAGATCAGCAGGTCGGCGAGCGGTTCGGCCAGTTCGCCGCCGAGATTGAAGTCGAGGAGGGCGCCGTCGAAGCTTCCGTTGCGCGCCACGGCCAGCCCGTCGGCCAGCCGCGCATAGGGGCCGGAGACGCGCGCGCCCAGCCGTTCGAGGATCTTCTTGGCCATCATGCCGACCAGGAATTCGTCCTCGACCATCAGCAGGTGCTTGCCGGCGAGGCTGCGCTTGCGGCTCGGCGCTTCCGTCGCGGCGCCAGGCTTGGCGGCCTGCGTCTTCTTCTCGGGATCGACGATCTGCGCGATCGGAATCGAGAGCTTGCAGTGCAGGCCCGCGGGCCGCCAGTCGTAGGCGACGCCGCCCCTGAACTGCGCCTCGATGCTCGAGCGCACGATGCTGAGGCCGAAGCCCAGCGACGAAGGCGGCTTGGCCGGCGGCCCGCCGGTCTCGACCCAATCGAGTTCCAGCGCGTCGCGGCCCATCGCCCAGGTGAGCGAGAGCCGGCCGCTGTCGATCGACAGCGCGCCGTACTTGGCGGCATTGGTGGCGAGCTCATGCAACGCCAGGGCGACCGACTGCGCCGTGGCCGGCAGCAGCATCGCGGGATCGCCCTCGGTCCGGACCCGGTCCTGGCCGTTGGTGCGATAGGGCGCCAGCTCCTCATCGACGATCTGGCGCAGGTTGGCGCCTTCCCAGTGGGTGGCCGACAGAAGGTTGTGCGTGGCCGCCAGCGCGTGGATGCGGCCCTCGACGGTCACGACGAAATCGGGCATCGACTTGGCCTTGGTCAGGCGCAGGACGGAGAGCACGACCGCCAGCATGTTCTTGGCGCGATGGTCGACTTCGCGGGCGAGCAGGAGCTGGCGCTCCTCGGCGCGCTTGCGGTCGGTGAGGTCGACCATGACGCCGTTGAGGCGCAGCGGCTTGCCGTCGAGGTCGCGCGACACCATGCCGGCGCCGTAGCACCAGCGCGTCTCGCCGCTCGGCCGCACGACGCGGAACTCGACCTGGAAGCGTTCCGAGGATGATTGGGCAATGGTGGCGATGCTGTTCTTCTCGCGGTCGTCGGGATGCAGCATCGCCTCGATGGCCGGCAGGGTCGGCGTGAAGGTCGCCGGGTCGACGCCGAAGATTCGATACGGGCCGTCGTCCCACTCGAGATGGCCGGTCGTGAGGTCGATCTCCCACGAGCCCATGTCGCCGGCCGACAGCGCGAGCGAACGGCGCTCCTCGCTGCGCCGCAGCCGCTCGGTCTGGGCCTCGAGTTCGGCGGTGCGCGCCGTGACGCGCCGCTCCAGCTCGACGTTCAGCTCTTCCAGCTGGCGTGTCTTGCGGTAGAGCTCGACGAAGACCTTGACCTTGGCGCGCAGCACCTCGGGCACGACCGGCACGGTGACGTAGTCGACGGCGCCGATCTCGTAGCCGCGCAAATGATCGGTCTCGGCGATCTGCACGCCCGACACGAAGATCATCGCGAGCTTCTGGAAGCGCGGATGCTCGCGGATCATCGCGGCGAGCTGGAAGCCGTCGATCTGCGGCATCACAACGTCGATCAGCACCACGGCCACGTCGGTCCTGAGCAGGATCCCCAGCGCCTCGTGCGGCGAGTTGGCCTTGATCAGGTTCTCGCCGAGGCTGCCCAGGATCACCTCGTAGCTCAGCAGCTTCGAGGGCTGGTCGTCGACCAGCAGGATGTTCACCTTGTCCATCTAGCGGTGCAGCCAGAGCCGGAGGGCGCTGAACAGCTGCTCGGTGTTCACGGGCTTGGCGAGATAGTCCGACGCGCCGGCCTCCAGGCACTTCTCGCGGTCGCCCTTCATCGCCTTGGCGGTCAGCGCGACGATCGGCAGCCGCCGCAGGTCGGGCTTGCCGCGGATCTGGGCGATCGTCTCGTAGCCGTCCATCTCCGGCATCATGATGTCCATCAGCACGATGGCGACCTCGGGCGAACTCTCGAGGATCGAGATCGCCTCGCGGCCGGTCGTCGCCGTGAGCACGCGCATGTTGCGCCGCTCCAGCGCGCTCGAAAGCGCGAAGATGTTGCGTGTGTCGTCGTCGACCACCAGCACGGTGCGGCCGGCCAGCATTTCGTCGGAAGCATGCAGCTTCTCCAGCATGCGTTGCTTGTCCGGCGGCATGTCGGACGCGACCTGGTGCAGGAACAGCGCCGTCTCGTCGAACAGCCGCTCGGGCGAGGCCGCGCCCTTGACCACGATCGAGCGCGCCATCGTGTGCAGGCGGGCATCCTCCTCGGGCGACAGGTCTCGGCCGGTGAAGACCACGACCGGCAGGTCCGACAGGGCCGGGTCCTTCTGCATCGTCTCCAGCACCTCGAAGCCCGACATGTCGGGCAGGCGCAGGTCGAGCACCATGCAGTCGAAGCCGCCGGCCTTCAGCTTGTCGAGCGCCTCGCGGCCGGTGCCGGCGGTCTCGATCTCGATGTCGGGATGGGCCAGCAGCTCGGTGACGCCGAAGCGCTCGGCCTCGTTGTCCTCGGCGATCAGCAGCCGCTTGCGGCGCGGCTTCAGGTAGTCGCTGATGCGGCCCAGCGCCCGGCTCAACCCCTCGGTCGTCGTGGGCTTGCTGAGATAGGAGAAGGCGCCGCGCGCCAGTCCCTGCTGGCGGTCCTCGTCCATGCTCAGGATCTGCACGGGGATGTGCCGCGTCTCGAGCGTGCGCTTGAACTGGCTGAGCACGTTCCAGCCCAGCATGTCGGGCAGGAAGATGTCGAGCGACATGGCGACCGGCTTGTATTCCAGCGCGAGATCGAGCGCCTCTGCGCCGCGCGCGGTCACCAGGGTCTTGAGGCCCGCGGCGTGCGCCGCGTCGACCAGGATGCCGGCATAGTTGGGATCGTCCTCGACGATCAGCAGCGAGCGCTCGCCCGGCTGGAGGTTGTGGCGGTCGTCGGGGAACTGGTCGGCCAGCGGATCGGGCAGGACGACCGGCGGCAGCGGCGCGGTGCCGGGCGCCGGCGCGCGCACCGCGGTGCGCGGACCGGTGTACAGGGTCGGCAGGAAGAGAGTGAAGGTCGAGCCCATGCCGGGCGTGCTGCGCAGCGCCAGCTCGCCGCCCAGCAGGGTCGCGAGCTCGCGGCTGATGGCGAGGCCGAGGCCGGTGCCGCCATACTTGCGGCTGGTCGAGGCGTCGGCCTGCTGGAAGGCCTCGAACACGATCTTCTGCTTCTCGACCGGGATGCCGACGCCGGTGTCGGTGACTTCGAAGGCCACGACCGAGCTCGCCTGGTTCAGCGCCGCGTTGTCGGGGCGCCAGCCCGACTGCACCGGGATCACGCGCAAGCGCACGCTGCCCTGCGCGGTGAACTTCAGCGCGTTCGACAGCAGGTTCTTCAGGATCTGCTGCAGGCGCTTGGAATCGGTCACCAGGCTGCGGCTGAGACTCGGATCGACCTGGACCTCGAAGCCGAGGCCCTGCGACTCGGCCTGGTGGCGGAACGGCCGCGCCACCGTCTCGGCGACGTTGGTGAAGAAGATTTCCTCGGCGTCGACGGTGACCGTGCCCGATTCGATCTTCGACAGATCGAGGATGTCGGAGATCAGGTTCAACAGGTCGGTGCCGGCGCCATGGATAGTGCGCGCGAACTCGACCTGCTTGGGCTCGAGGTTGCCCTGCGGGTTGTCGGCCAGCTGCTGACCCAGGATCAGGATGGAGTTGAGCGGGGTGCGCAGCTCGTGGCTCATGTTGGCCAGGAACTCGGACTTGTAGCGCGAGGTCAGCGCGAGCTCGCTCGCCTTCTCCTCGACGGCGCGGCGGGCCTGCTCGATCTCCTGGTTGGCGCGCTCGACCTCGTCGTTGCGCTCGGCGAGCTGCTGTGCCTTCTGCTCGAGCTGGTCGTTGGTCTGCTGCAACTCGCCCTGCTGGGTCTGGAGCTCGGAAGCGAGCTTCTGGCTCTGCTGAAGCAGGTCCTCGGTCTGCATGGTGGCTTCGATCGAGTTCAGCACGATGCCGATCGAGGCGGTGAGCTGCTCGAGGAAGGCGATCTGCAGCTCGGTGAAATGGCTGAGCGACGCCAGCTCGATCACCGCCTTGACTTCGCCCTCGAACAGCACCGGCAACACGATGATGCTCTGCGGCGCGGCGGTGAACAGGCCCGACGTGATCGGCCGCACGGTCTGCGGCACATTGGAGATGAGGATCTGGCGCTTGTCGGCGGCGCATTGGCCGATCAGCCCCTCGCCGACGCGGACGGACTCGGGATGGCCGTCGCCCGCGGCATCGGCATACACGGAGAGAAGGTGCAGCGTGTCGTCGTCGTCGCTCTGGATCTGGTAGATCACGGCCTGGTGGGCGCCGACCAGCGGCGTCAGCTCCGACAGCATCAGCCGGCCGACCGTGCCGAGGTCGCGCTGGCCTTGCAGCATGTTGGTGAACTTGGCGAGGTTGGTCTTCAGCCAGTCCTGCTCGGTGTTGCGCTCCGTCGTGAGACGGAGATTGTCGATCATGGTGTTGAGCTTGTCCTTGAGCTCGGCCACCTCGCCCAGGGCGTCGACCTGGATGGACCGCGTCAGGTCGCCCTTGGTCACGGCCGTCGCCACCTCGGCGATCGCGCGGACCTGGGTGGTGAGGTTGGCCGCCAGCATGTTCACGTTGCCGGTCAGGTCCTTCCAAGTGCCGGCGACGCCCGGCACCTGCGCCTGGCCACCGAGCTTGCCTTCGGTGCCGACCTCGCGCGCCATGCGGGTGACTTCGCCCGCGAAGCCGTTCAGCTGATCGACCATCGTGTTGATGGTCTCCTTGAGCTGAAGAATCTCGCCGCGCACGTCGACGGTGATCTTCTTGGACAAGTCGCCGTTGGCCACCGCGGTCGTCACTTCGGCGATGTTGCGCACCTGGGTGGTCAGGTTCGCGGCCAGCAGGTTCACGTTGTCGGTCAGGTCCTTCCAGATACCGGCGACGCCCGGCACGGCGGCCTGGCCGCCCAGCTTGCCTTCGGTGCCCACTTCGCGCGCCACGCGGGTGACTTCGCCCGCGAAGCCGTTCAGCTGATCGACCATCGTGTTGATGGTCTCCTTCAACTGAAGGATCTCGCCGCGCACGTCGACAGTGATCTTCTTCGACAGGTCGCCCGTCGCCACGGCGGTCGTCACGTCGGCGATGTTGCGCACCTGGGTGGTCAGGTTCGCGGCCAGCAGGTTGACGTTGTCGGTGAGGTCCTTCCAGACACCGGCGACGCCCGGCACCTGGGCCTGGCCGCCCAGCTTGCCCTCGGTGCCGACTTCGCGCGCCACGCGGGTCACTTCGCCCGCGAAACCGTTCAACTGATCGACCATCACGTTGATGGTTTCCTTCAACTGAAGGATCTCGCCGCGCACGTCGACAGTGATCTTCTTCGACAGATCGCCGTTGGCCACGGCAGTCGTCACCTCGGCGATGTTGCGGACCTGGCCGGTCAGGTTGGTCGCCATCGAATTCACGTTGTCGGTCAGGTCCTTCCAGGTGCCGGCGACGCCCGGCACCTCGGCC
>JAFEFH010000181.1 GCA_018240695.1 Pseudomonadota bacterium
GTGCCGGTGATGCGCGCCTGGCCCGTCACCGGATTGCGGTCGCGCCACATCGTCGTCGTGAAGGTCCAGCCCATCAGGCGCACCAGCGAACCCAGCAGCGACAGCTCGATCTTCTGGCCGACGCCCGTCGTGCGCGCGTGATGCAGCGCCGCCAGCGCGCCGCCGAACGCCAGCATCGCCGTCGACTCGTCGGCCACCGACGCGATGCCGGTCCGCATCTTCTGTCCCGGCATCGAATAGGCCTCGGCGATGCCGCCTAGCGCCTGCGCCATCGAGTCGGTCCCCGGCAGGTGCCCGTTCGGCCCCTTGGTGCCGTAGCCGGAGATCGAGACGTAGACGAGCTTCGGGTTGATCTTCTTCAGCTCCTCCCAGCCGAAGCCGTTCTTCTCGGCCGCGCCGGGACGGAAGTTCTGGCCGAAGATATCGGCCTGGGCTGCGAGCTTGTGCAGGATCGCCTTGCCCTCGGGTGTCTTGAGATTGAGCGTGACGCTCTTCACACCGCGATTGTTGGTCTCGAAGAAGGTGCTGCCCTTGCCCGGCAGCACGGTCATGCGGCGCGACGGGTCGCCGATTCCCGGCGCCTCGATCTTGATCACGTCGGCCCCGAGATCGGCCATCAGCATGTAGGGCACCGTCCCGGCCTGGGCGGTGGAGCAGCTGACGACCTTGATGCCCTGGAGGGGACCTTGCGGAGACGATGACGACATGGGACGCGAACTCCTGACAAACCGGGCCGGACGGGCGTTTTAGAGGACCCGTGCTGCGCTTGCACAGGCCGGGGCTCGCCGCTATAAGCCCCGTTCCTTCGAGCGGCCTGGCCAATAAGGGCATTGCCTCGGCTGCTTTGTAAGGACTTTTCGGGCCCCCTTTCACGAGGCGGTTCGGGACCCGCGCGAAAGCGCTAACCCTTTGAAAAGGAACAAAAATGCCCAAGATGAAGACCAAGAGCGGCGCCAAGAAGCGTTTTCGCTTCACCGCGTCCGGCAAAGTGAAACACGGGGTCGTCGGCAAGCGCCACGGCATGACCAAGCGGGGCAACCGCTTCCTCCGCCAGGCCACCGGCATGGCGATCGTGTCCGAACCCGATACGCGCATCATCAAGCGCAACTTCTTCCCGTACGAGAGGTAGACCATGGCACGCGTCAAGCGGGGCGTGGCTGCACACGCTCGTCACAAGAAGGTCCTGAAGCTCGCCAAGGGCTATCGCGGCCGCGCCAAGCTGGCGTTCCGCGTCGGCATCGAGAAGGTCGAGAAGGGCCTCCAGTACGCCTATCGCGACCGCCGCAACAAGAAGCGCGCGTTCCGTGGCCTCTGGATCCAGCGCATCAACGCCGCGGTCCGCGAGCACGGCATGACCTACTCGCAGTTCATGAACGGCATCCTGAAGTCCGGGATCGAGGTCGACCGCAAGGTGATGGCCGATCTCGCGGCGCGGGAGCCGGCTGCGTTTAAGGCTTTGGTCGATCAGGCCCAGGCCGCCCTCAAGTAGTCTTTCGCGCGTCACGCGCGGCGGATCGCAATCGCAAAGAGGGAGCCTGGACCGCAGGCTCCCTTTTTTCGTGTCCGGATTCGAGAGTGAGAGAGATGGACGATCTTTCGACCATACGCAGTGAGGCGCTCGACGCCGTCGGCAAGGCGGCCGATCTCGCGGCCCTCGACGCCGCGCGCGTGGCCGCGCTCGGCAAGAAGGGCACGGTCACCGGCCTGATGAAGACCCTGGGCGGCATGGCCCCCGAGCAGCGCAAGGAATTCGGCGCGCGGGTCAACCAGCTCAAGGGCGAGATCGAGACCGAGATCGAGGCGCGCAAGAGTCTGCTCGGCAACGCCGCTCTCTCCGCCCGGCTCGCGGCGGAGAAGATCGACATCTCCCTGCCCGCCCGGCCCGAGACCCAGGGCACGCTGCATCCGATCGGCCAGGTGATGGACGAGGTCGCGGCGATCTTCGGCGAGATGGGATTCACCTGGGCGGAAGGCCCGGACATCGAGGACGACTGGCACAACTTCTCCGCCCTCAACATCCCGCCCGACCATCCCGCGCGGCAGATGCAGGACACGTTCTATCTGCCGTCGCGCGCCGACGGCACGCCGATGGTTCTGCGCACGCACACCTCGCCGGTGCAGGCGCGCACGATGCTGAACAAGGACGTGCAGAAGATGCTGGCCGACGGCGGCGCCCTGCGCATCATCGTTCCCGGCCGTACGTTCCGCATCGACAACGACGCCACGCACACGCCGATGTTCCACCAGGTCGAGGGGCTGGTGATCGACCGCACGACGCACATGGGCCATCTCAAGGGCTGCCTGGTCGATTTCTGCCGCGCCTTCTTCGAGGTCGACGACCTGCCGCTGCGCTTCCGCCCCTCCTACTTCCCGTTCACCGAACCGTCGGCCGAGGTCGACATAGGCTGCTCGTGGAAGGGTGGCGAGCTCAAGATCGGCGCCGGCGAATCGTGGCTCGAGATCCTGGGCTCCGGCATGGTGCATCCCAACGTCATCGCCAATTGCGGCCTCGATCCTGCCGTGTACCAGGGCTTCGCCTTCGGCATGGGCATCGATCGCATCGCCATGTTGAAATATGGCATTCCCGACCTGCGCAGCTTCTTCGAGTCGGATCTGCGCTGGCTGCGCCACTACGGCTTCTCCGCCCTGGAAGGAGCCGCGCGATGAAGTTCACGCTCAGCTGGCTCAAGGAGCATCTCGAGACCGACGCGACGCTCGCGCAGGTGCGCGATGCGCTGACCATGCTCGGCCTCGAGGTCGAGGGCATCGCTAACCCTGCCGAGACCCTGAAGGGCTTCGTCGTGGGCTACGTGGTCGAGGCCGTGCAACACCCCAACGCCGACCGCCTGCGCGTCTGCAAGGTCGATACCGGCAACGGCGTCGTCCAGGTCGTGTGCGGCGCGCCCAACGCGCGCACCGGCATGAAGGGCGTGTTCGCGCCGCCGGGCAGCTACATCCCGGGCACGGAGCTGCACCTCAAGGTCGGCAAGATCCGCGGCGAGGAGAGCAACGGCATGCTCTGCTCGATGCGCGAGCTCGAGCTCAGCGACGATCACGACGGCATCATCGACCTGCCGGCCGAGACCAAGACCGGCATCCCGGCCGCCGAGGCGCTCGGCCTCAACGATCCCGTGATCGAGATCAAGGTCACGCCGAACCGCGGCGATTGCCTCGGTGTGCACGGCATCGCGCGCGACCTCGCGGCGGCGGGCCTCGGCACGCTGAAGCCGTTCAAGGCCGAGCGGGTCAAGGGCACCTATGCCAGCCCGATCAAGTGGACGCACGGCTACGACGCCAAGCCCGACAGCCCCTGCCCGATCGTCGTCGGCCGCCACTTCCGGGGCGTCAAGAACGGTCCCTCGCCCGACTGGCTGCAACGCCGCCTGAAGTCGATCGGCCTGCGCCCGATCTCGACCCTGGTCGACATCACCAACCTCGTGACGTTCGACCTCAACCGGCCGCTGCACGTGTTCGACGCCAAGAAGCTGTCGGGCGACCTGGTCATGCGCCAGGCGCGCGAGGGCGAGACGATCCTGGCCCTCGACGGCAAGACCTACACGCTTGATCCCTCCGTCTCCGTGATCGCCGATTCGAAAGCCGCGCACGGCATCGGCGGCGTCATGGGCGGCGAGGACACCGGCGTCCAGCCCGACACGACCGAGGTCTTCCTCGAAGTCGCCTACTTCACGCCGATCAAGGTGGCCGCCACCGGCCGCAAGCTCGGCATCCTGTCCGACGCGCGCTATCGCTTCGAACGCGGCGTCGATCCTCAGTCGGTCGAATGGGGCACCGACGTCGCCACGCGCCTGATCCTCGAACTGTGCGGCGGCGAGGCGAGCGAGATCGTGTCGAGCGGCGTGATGCCGGACTGGCAGCGCAGCTACACGCTCCGTGCCGACCGCGTGAAGACGCTGACCGCGATCGACGTGCCGGCGAAGGACACCGCCGACATCCTGACCAAGCTGGGCTTCGCGGTCTCCGGTGCGGGGCCCTGGACGGCCGCCGTGCCGTCGTGGCGTCCTGACATCGTGGGCGAGGCGGACCTCGTGGAAGAAGTCACGCGCGTCGCGGGCTTCGACAAGATCCCGACGACCTCGCTGCCCCGCCTGTCGACGACGTCGAAGCCGGCGCGCGATGCCTTGCAGCGCCGCGTGCCACAGGCCCGCCGGGCATTGGCCGCGCGCGGCATGAGCGAGGCCATCACCTGGTCGTTCCTGCCGCTCAAGAAGGCCGAGCGCTTCGGCGGCGGCGGCGCCGATGTGCGCCTGCTGAACTCGATCGATGCGACGCTCGACACGATGCGGCCGTCGATCTTGCCGAACCTGATCGACGCCGCCTCGCGCAACGAAGCGCGCGGCCTCACCGATCCGGCGCTGTTCGAGGTCGGCCCGCAATACAAGGATGCGACGCCCGCCGGACAGGCCCGCGTCGCCGCCGGCGTGCGCCACAACATGGCGGTCCCGCGCAACTGGCAGGGGCCCGCCCGCACCGTCGATGCCTACGACGCCAAGGCCGATGCCCTGGCCGTGCTCGCCGCGATCGGCGCGCCTGTCGAGAACATGAGCGCGCAAGCCGGCGCGCCCGACTGGTATCACCCCGGCCGCTCCGGCGTGATCAAGCTCGGCGACCGCACGATGGCGACCTTCGGCGAGCTGCATCCGGAGATCGCCGCGCAGGCCGACTTCAAGGGCCCAGTCGTGGCCTTCGAGGTCTTCCTCGACGCCCCGCCGCCGCCCAAGGCGAAAGCCACCAAGGCGCGGCCCAAGCTCGTGCTCTCGGCCTTCCAGCCGGTCGAGCGCGACTTCGCCTTCCTGGTCGACGCTGCAGTGGATGCCGAGAAGCTGGTGCGTGCCGCGCGCAACGCCGACAAGGTGCTGATCGCCGGCGCGCGCGTGTTCGACGTCTATGCCGGCAAGGGCGTGCCCGAAGGCAAGAAATCGCTGGCCATCTCGGTCGTCCTGCAACCGGTCGAGCGCACGCTCACCGATGCGGAGATCGAGGCGGCCTGCACCAAGATCTTCGCCGCCGTCGCCAAGGCGACCGGCGCCACGCTGCGTGGTTAGAGTGAAATGACCGACCTGTCGTTGATCCGCAATTTCTCGATCATCGCCCACATCGACCACGGCAAGAGCACGCTGGCCGACCGGCTGCTGCTCGCCTGCGGCGCGGTGACGGAGCGCGAGTTCCACGACCAGATGCTCGATTCGATGGACATCGAGCGCGAGCGCGGCATCACCATCAAGGCGCAGACCGTGCGCCTCAACTATCCGGCCAAGGACGGCAAGACCTACGTCCTGAACCTGATGGACACGCCGGGCCATGTCGACTTCGCCTACGAGGTGAGCCGCTCGCTGGCCGCCTGCGAGGGCTCGCTGCTGGTGGTCGACGCCTCGCAGGGCGTCGAGGCGCAGACGCTGGCCAACGCCTATCACGCGATCGACGCCAATCACGAGATCATCCCGGTCCTGAACAAGATCGACCTGCCGTCGGCCGATCCGGAGCGCGTCTGCACCGAGATCGAGGACGTCGTCGGCATCGACACGTCGGAGGCGGTCAAGGTCTCGGCCAAGACCGGCATCGGCATCGAGGACCTGCTCGAGGCCATGGTTAAGCGTCTGCCGGCGCCCACGGGCGACCGCGACGCCCCGCTGAAAGCGCTGCTGGTCGACAGCTGGTACGACCCGTATCTCGGCGTGGTGACGCTGGTGCGCGTGCAGGACGGCGTCCTGAAAAAGGGCATGAAGATCCGCATGATGGCCGCCAACGCGGCCTACGACCTCGACAAGGTCGGCATCTTCGCGCCCAAGGCGACCGACGTGGCCGAGCTCGGCCCGGGCGAGATCGGCTTCATCATCGCCGGCATCAAGACCATCGCGGACTGCAAGGTCGGCGACACGATCACCGACGACCGCAAGCCCGCAGCCGAGATGCTGGCCGGCTTCAAGCCCAGCGTGCCGGTGGTATTCTGCGGTCTCTTCCCGGCCGACGCCGCCGAGTTCGAGACGCTGCGCGAGTCGCTCTCCAAGCTGCGCCTCAACGACTCCTCGTTCCACTTCGAGGCCGAGACCAGTGCAGCACTTGGCTTCGGCTTCCGCTGCGGCTTCCTCGGCCTGCTGCATCTCGAGATCGTGCAGGAGCGGCTCGAGCGCGAGTTCAATCTCGACCTCGTCACGACGGCGCCGTCCGTCGTCTACAAGGTCGCGATGACCGACGGCACGCAGATGGAGCTGCACAATCCCGCCGACTATCCCGATCCGATGAAGATCGAGACGATGCAGGAGCCGTGGATCAAGGCCACGATCATCACGCCGGACGAGCATCTCGGCTCGGTGCTGACGCTCTGCCAGGAGCGCCGCGGCCAGCAGATCGAGCTCACCTATGCCGGCACGCGCGCCATGGCGATCTACCGCCTGCCGCTGAACGAGGTCGTGTTCGACTTCTACGACCGGCTGAAATCGATGACGCGCGGCTATGCCAGCTTCGACTACGAGATGGACGGCTACGAGGAGAGCGAACTGGTGAAGCTCGCCATCCTGGTGAACTCCGAGCCGGTCGACGCGCTGTCGATGATCGTGCACAAGAACGCCGCCGAGAGCCGCGGCCGCCAGCTCTGCGAGCGGCTGAAGGACCTGATCCCGCGCCAGCTCTTCAAGATCGCCATCCAGGCCGCGATCGGCGGGCGCGTGATCGCGCGCGAGACGATCAGCCCGATGCGCAAGGACGTGCTGGCCAAGTGCTATGGCGGCGACATCAGCCGCAAGAAGAAGCTCCTGGAGAAGCAGAAGAAGGGCAAGAAGCGCATGCGGCAGATCGGCGAGGTCGAGATCCCGCAGTCGGCCTTCATCGCCGCCCTGAAGATGGACAACCGTTAGGGGCTTCGAGGCTAGGAAAGGCCGCGACTGCGCCGGCGCCGCGACCGGCGCGCACCGCCCACGAAGGTCGACGGCGCACTGCGGCGGCCGCCCTCGCCGCCCGCCTGGCCGATCCACAGGCTGAGCAGCCCCAGTACAAGGAACACGGGCACTGCCGGCAGGGCCAGCAGAGGCGCCACGCCCCACGTCCAGCCGCGCGCGGAAAGACGATCGGTGAAGAAAGCCTGCACGGCGCTGAACGAGCCGTAGTCGAGACGGCCCCACAGATCGCTCAGGGTCAGCAAGCGGAATGCCCGCTCCGACCACCAGATCAGCCCGTTATGCACCGTTGCCGCGATCGCCAGGACCAGCAACAGCCACCCCAAGGCCCGAAACAGGACCATTCTTCCCCCCAATATCGGCTGCACCCTAGCCAAGCACGGTTACCGGGGGAAGATGCCGTTGCCCGCGCCGCCGGGCGCGCTATAAGGGCCGCCGACCGCTCCCGGAGGACAGGTGGCCGAGTGGTTTAAGGCACACGCTTGGAAAGCGTGCGTGGTGTAACAGCCACCGCGGGTTCGAATCCCGCCCTGTCCGCCAGAGGCCCTTCCAAGGCCAGTAAATGCAGGAAAGCTAGGCTTTCTCGACACCCTTTGAGCCGCGGTACAAAGGAGCGGTACAAAGTGGCGATCCTATTCATGGCGCGGCCCGCGCGGCATCCCAAGTCTCGCATCCTGTATTTTCGCAAGGCTATCCCCGAGCGTTTCCGCGAGCGCGCCGGGATGCGCGAGTTCAAGCGCTCGCTGCGCACGGCGGACGCGAAGGCAGCGAAGAAGTGGTACGCCGCACGTGCTGGCTGAGTACGAGGCGCTCTTAGAGACGTGGGAAGCGCCGCAGCCCGTAGCACGCAAGCCGATCCTATGGAGACGGTCTCACTCACGCCGGAAGACATTCACATCCTCGCCGGGACCTCTGGCGGTGGCTCTTGGCTCAGTACGGACTTCCTGAGAGACAAGGCTCTCCACCTTGCGCCGGACGATTAAGCCCTTCTGCGTTTCAATCGTCGACTCAATATTGGCGGGTTGGTTCGCTACGCTGAAATCGCGAACGTAGTGCTTTTCAGTTGGAGCCCCAGTGACTGCGTCGCTGGCCTCAGACACTTCCGGAAAGCAGCCTGCTTAGTGCCTGCTCGGAAGTCATCACGCCCTTCGCCTCTGGCGAGACAATGGAGCCGCACTGACAGAGACTTGTTGCTGCGATTGCTGGCGCAGCATCCACACTTCACGGGCCATTGAACTGATACTTAAAAAGGCATAGATGATATTGCGAATTAGTCGCATATTTTTGCTTAACTAGGATAATGCTTCGCCTTTCCACCCCTCTCGACATCTTCCTGACCCATCGACCAAGCTTGGTTGAATATGCGTCGCGGATCGTCGGCGATCACGCAAGGGCCGAAGACGTCGTCCAGGAAGCCTATTTGCGTTTCGACACTGCCGCCTCGGCGAAGCTCTTCGATGAGCCGGTCGGCTACCTTTATCGAATCGTGCGGAATCTCGCCCTCGACGGCCTGCGACGGCAAAGACGCGAGTCGCTCTACGTCGTCGGGCAAGCCTCCGACATGGCCGATAGCGCAGCCGATCCGCGTCCCACTCCTGAGGCAGAAGCTGCGGGCCGGTCTGATATCGAGGTCCTAAAGGCAGCACTCGACGAACTTCCAACCCGAACGCGCCGAGCCCTCGAACTTCATCGCTTCGAGGGAAAGACCGTGAAAGCCGTCGCCGAATCGCTCAGCGTCTCGGTGGGAACGGCGCATAGCCTGATCGTCGATGCGCTGGAGCACTGCCGAACGAGGCTCTACCGGCGCTGACGCCACGCACGAATTTTTGAATTCGGCGGCCGGTCCACACGTTATGTTAACGGCAGATGGCTCAGGATCGCGGGGACGCGCTCCGCCGAACCGCTCACGGAGAGACATGGACAGTTCTGCAGATCCAGCGAACGACTTGACGCCTCGAAGCGCCGGCGAATGGCTGATCGCTCTACGCGAGCGTCCACACGACCGGCAACTGCGCCTGCGCCTCGACGCATGGCTGGCCGCCAGCGCGGAACATAGCCGCGATTGGAAGGAAATGAACGCGACGTGGGAGGCGCTGGGCGCGGTGGGCGCGGTGGGCGCCAAGGTATCCGACCTTCCTCGTCGAAATGTTCCGCGGGCGCCGGGCCGGCGCGCGCTGATGGCCGCGGCGATCCTCCTAGGCCTGGCGGTTGCGATCGGCCGGGGTCCCGACATGCTGCTGGACCTGCGGGCTGATTTCACCACGGGCACGGCGGAAGTGCGCACCGTGAAACTGGAGGATGGCACTCAGGTCTCGCTCGGCCCGCATACAGCGGTCGACATTGCCTTTTCGGGTAATGAGCGGCGCGTTCGCCTTGCACGGGGCGAGGCCTTCTTCGTCGTCGCCTCGGGTAATCTCCGGCCGTTCGTGGTC
>JAFEFH010000182.1 GCA_018240695.1 Pseudomonadota bacterium
CTGTCGGGCGGCGAGCAGCAGATGCTGGCGATCGGCCGCGCGCTGATCCGCGATCCCAAGCTCATCCTGCTCGACGAGCCGTTCGAGGGCCTGGCGCCGGTCATCGTCCAGGACCTGCTGGCGACCTGCCGCCGGCTCGCCGAAGCCGGCCAGACGATCGTCGTGGTCGAGCAGAACATCTCGGCCGCGCTGACGCTGGCGGACCGCGTCTACATCATCAACAAGACCAACCCGCGCTTCAAGTGCCGCCAGGGCTGACGCCCGGCTGACACGAGCGAACAAAGGCGGCGGAGGCTTCGGCTTCCGCCGCCTTTTTGTTTGGCGTATGAGCGAGGCATGCAGATGCCGCCGCTCGACCCCGACATCCTGCGCCGCCGCGGCGAGATCGTGGCCGCGCTGCGGGCCATCGTGCCGGGCGAGGGCGTGATCGACGATTTGGACGGCATGCGCCCCTTCGAATGCGATGCGCTGTCGGCCTACCGCCAGATGCCGCTGGTCGTCGTGCTGCCCGAGACGGTGGCCCAGGTCGCCGCCATCCTGCGCTATTGCCAGGACAACAAGGTCAAGGTCGTGCCGCGCGGCGCGGGCACGTCGCTGTCCGGCGGCTCGATGCCGGTGGGCGACGCGATCCTGCTCGGCATGGCGAAGTTCAACCGCGTGCTCGAGATCGACTACGCCAACCGCTGCGCCCGCGTGCAGCCGGGCGTCACCAACCTCGGCGTCACCAAGGCGGTCGAGCACGAAGGCTTCTACTACGCGCCCGATCCCAGCTCGCAGATCGCCTGCTCGATCGGCGGCAACGTCGCGGAGAATTCCGGCGGCGTGCACTGCCTGAAGTACGGGCTCACCACCAACAATCTGCTCGGCATCGAGATGGTGCTGATGAACGGCGAGGTCGTGCGGCTGGGCGGCAAGCATCTCGACTCCGAGGGCTACGACCTGATGGGCGTGATGACCGGCTCGGAGGGACTGCTGGGCGTCGTGACCGAGGTGACGGTGCGGCTGCTGCGCAAGCCCACGACGGCGCGCGCGGTGCTGCTGGGCTTTCCGACCGAGGCGGGCGCCGCCGACTGTGTCGCCGCCGTCATCGCCTCGGGCATCATTCCCGGCGGCATGGAGATGATGGACAAGGATGCCGTCCAGTGCGCCGAGAACTATGTCGGCGCGGGCTATCCGCTCGATGCCGAGGGCCTGCTGATCGTCGAGCTCGACGGGCCGGAGGTCGAGGTCGACCATCTGGTGGCGCGGGTCGAGGAGATCGCGCGCGAGCGCGGCGCCACGACGGTGCGGGTGAGCCGCGACGAGCAGGAGCGCGTGCTGTTCTGGGCCGGCCGGAAGGCTGCGTTCCCCGCCGTCGGCCAGATCACGCCGGACTACATGTGTCTCGACGGCTCGGTGCCGCGCGGCCGTCTCGTCGAGGTGCTGGGCGAGATGCGGCAGATGTCGAAGAAGCACGGCCTGCGCGTCGTGAACGTCTTCCATGCCGGCGACGGCAACCTGCATCCGCTGATCCTGTTCGACGCCAACGATCCGGGCGAGCTGCACCGCGCCGAGGAATTCGGCGCCGACATCCTGCGCCTCTGCGTGCGGGTGGGCGGCGTGCTGACCGGCGAGCACGGCGTCGGCATCGAGAAGCGCGACCTGATGGGCGAGCAGTTCACCGAGATCGACCTCGACCAGCAGATGCGCGTGAAGTGCGCCTTCGATCCCGACCACCTGCTCAATCCGGGCAAGGTGTTTCCCAGGCTACGGCGCTGCGCCGAGCTGGGCCGGGTGGTCGTGCATCACAACAAGCTGCCGTTCCCGGATATTCCCCGGTTCTGAGCCCGTGGAAGTGGACCCCAACAATTGGCATCGATGGTGGGTCCTGGCTTGCAAGGACTCGAATTTTCTCGAGGCAATCATCTCGGCCGTCTACGGCCACTGGTTGCGGCCTGGTGACCATGCCATCGACGGTGGGGCAAACAGGGGCCTTCATACTTGGCGAATGTCCGAGGCCGTAGGGGAAACCGGCATGGTGCTTGCCGTCGAGCCGGTGCCGCCGCTGGCGAAGCGCCTGGCGAGCAAGGCTCGGCACCGCGGCATGGTACAGCTCCAAGTGGTCGAAGCAGCCCTTGGCCAGACTCATGGAAGTGCGCCCTTTGCATGGGTTCGCCGGGCTGCGACCCGTAGCGGCTTGAGGGCACGGCCCGACATGACGCCGGCCTGGAGGTCGAGCATCGAGCGCATTGACGTTTCGCTACGCCGTCTCGACGATCTCGCCGGCGAACTGAAGCTTGCGCCTCGCTTCATCAAGCTGGACCTCGAAGGTGGTGAATTCGGCGCGTTACGCGGCGCATCGGCCACATTGCGGAAAAGCCGTCCGATGATCGTGTTTGAGAATGGCGGCCAGTCCTCGGCCGACCTCTATGGCTATTCGCGGGAAGAGTGGTTTGCTCTCTTCGAAAGCGCCGGATATTCGGTCTACACCTTGTTCGGCCAGGCTTTCTCCCGAGAGAACTGGGGCACGCCCGGATTGCCGTGGTATTTCCTGGCCGTCCCGGCAGAAGGCCCGGAGCGACAATTCCTCGGCAAGCAGCTCGCGCCGTTGATCCTCGACGTCGAGACATGGTGGCGGCGGAGTTTCCAGGCGTTCGGGCGGCGATGGGCCATGCCCACTGTTGCTAATTTCAAAGGCTTAAATGGCAGATGGTGACCAAGATATGCGTCCCCGTGCCGTTGCGCCCATGATGGACCGTTGTCGTGGAGACTGAAGGGGCGCGTGGTCGTGCATCACAACAAGCTGCCGTTCCCGGAAATCCCGAGATTCTGGCCTAGGGTTTCGGCGGCATCGCGCAGGCCATCGCCGCACTCTGGATGCGGCTCATCTTCTCGCGCTGGAGCGGCGTGGCGGTGTTGCTGTTGATCGCCTCGGCGGCGGCGCCCAATTCCGGGCCGCTCATCTGCTTCTGGCCCTCTTCCAGGGCGCAGGCGCACGCCTTGTCGCACAGCGGATAGCGGTCCGGCGTCACGCCCGGCGCGGCGCGGCATTTCTCGACGCAGTTCGAGACGAAGGCCTCCTTGTCCGCCGTCGACCAGCCCTTGTCGCCCAGGGTCAGCCAGCCGAGGAGGGCCGCGACGACGACGGCGGCCCCGACAAGGAGGGCGATGAGCTGGTTTTGACGTGACATGGCAAAAGTCCTCGGCGAAACGAGCCCGATTCGACGGGCTCAAATGAGAATAGGTGACCAGAATAGGCGTAACACGCCGGGGCGTTTATGATGCGCTTCGTGTTGCGGACAAGGAAATCGAGCTGCGTCGTGTCGCCTTTTGAATATTCCCCTTTGTGCGGTGCCGCAAAGCCCGGATTTGCTGGCCTCGCGGGCCCTCGACGTTTTCTTTTCTGTTTTAAAAACGGAAATAATGGCGCGCGATGAGCACGACGCTGAAGCCGCGCGACGCGAAGGAAGTGCAGCAGGCGGTCGCCTGGGCGCTGGCCGAGGGCGCGACGCTCGACGTGCGCGGGACGGGCAGCAAGCTGTCGCTCGGCCGGCCGATGCGCTGCGATCACGTGCTCGACCTGTCGGGCGTGAGCGGCATCGTCGACTACGCGCCCGAAGAATTGGTCGTGACCCTGCGCGCCGGCACGCCGATCGCCGAGGTCGAGGCGTTGCTGGCGCAACGCAACCAGATGCTGGCCTTCGAGCCGCCGGATCTCGGGCCGCTGCTCGGCCGCGCGGCGGGCGAAGGCACCTTGGTCGGCACGTTGCAGGGCAACTTTGCCGGCCCACGCCGCCTGTCGGCGGGGGCGGCGCGCGATCATCTGCTGGGCTTCAACGGCGTCAACGGGCGCGGCGAGGCGTTCAAATCGGGCGGCAAGGTGATGAAGAACGTCACCGGCTACGATCTCTCCAAGCTGGTCGCGGGATCGTGGGGAACGCTCGCGGTGCTGGACGAGGTCTCGGTGAAGACGCTGCCCGCACCCGACCAGACGCGCACGCTCCTGCTGCACGGGCTCGACGACGCGGCGGCGGTGACGGCGATGTGCGCCGCGATGGGCAGCCCGCACGAAGTCTCGGGCGCGGCGCATGTCGGCACGCGCACGGCGCTGCGGGTCGAGGGCGTGACGCCGTCCGTCGAGGCACGGCTCAAGGGCCTGCGCGCGCTGCTGGGATCGACGAGCGCCACGCTCGAGGAACTGGGCACGCTCGAAAGCCGCGCCTTCTGGCGCGAGGTCCGCGATGCCGCGCCCCTGAACGTCGCGGGTGACGAGATCGTCTGGCGCCTGTCCTGCCCGCCGAGCGCCGGCGCCGCCGTCGCCGCGCGCCTCGAGGCGACCCTGCCGGGCGCGCGCTGGTTCTTCGACTGGTCGGGCGGCCTGATCTGGCTCGCTGTGCCGGCGTCGCCCGATGCCGCGCACGCGACGGTGCGTGCAGCCCTCGGTCCGACCGGCGGCCACGCCACCCTGATCCGCGCGCCCGAGGCCGTGCGCGCGGCCGGGCCGGTCTTCCACCCGCAATCCCCCGCGCTCGCCGCGCTCGCGGTGAGGGTGAAGGAAAGCTTCGATCCCAAGGGCCTGTTCAATCCGGGGAGGATGGCGTGACGGTCCGAAAGGTCCCTCGACTTCGCTTCGCTCCGCTCGGGATGACGGAATAGAAATGCAAACCAACTTCACCCTGGCCCAGCTTGCCGATCCGGACACCGCGCGCAGCGAGCAGATCCTGCGCAAGTGCGTGCATTGCGGGTTCTGTACCGCGACGTGCCCGACCTTCGTGCTGCTGGGCGACGAGCGCGACAGCCCGCGCGGAAGAATCTACTTCATCAAGGCAATGCTCGAAGGCGATCGCGCACCGACGCACCAGGAAGTGCGCCACGTCGATCGCTGCCTGTCGTGCCTCTCGTGCATGACGACGTGCCCGTCGGGTGTGAACTACATGCACCTGGTCGATCACGGCCGGCACCATATCGAGGAGACGTACACGCGGCCGGTCGCCGACCGGCTGATGCGCCGCCTGCTGGCGGTGCTGATGCCGCGGCCCAACCTGTTCCGCTGGGCCATGGTGCTGGGCTGGTTCGCCAAGCCGCTGGCGCTGCTGCTCCCGTCGGCGAGCAGCGATCCCGGCGGCGCCACTTTCCCGCGCCGGCTGAAGGCGATGCTCGAGGCCGTGCCGACGAGCGTCACGGGCCCGTCGCCGGTCGATCATCCGCAGACCTTTCCCGCAGCCGGCGCGCGCCGCAAGCGCGTGGCGCTAATGCCGGGCTGCGGCCAGCAGGTGCTGGCGCCCGAGGTCAACGAGGCCACCGTGCGGCTGCTGACGCGGCACGGGGTCGAGGTGGTGAACGTGGCGGGCTCGGGCTGCTGCGGGTCGTCGGTGCTGCATGTCGGCGAGAACGAGCGCGCGGTCGAACTGGCCAAGGCCAACATCGAGGCCTGGCTGAAGGAGGCCGACGGTGCGGGCCTCGATGCCATCGTCATCAACGCCTCGGGCTGCGGCACGACGGTGAAGGACTACGGCCACATGCTGGCCGACGATCCGGTGTGGAAGCCCAGGGCTGAGCGGGTGGCGAAGCTCGCCAAGGATGTCAGCGAGGTGATGGCGGAAGTCGGCCTCGCCAACGTGACGCCGCAGCCGCTCACCGTGGCCTATCATGCGGCCTGCTCGATGCAGCACGGCCAGAGGGTGATCGAGCCGCCCAAGAAGCTGCTGCGCGAGGCGGGCTTCACCGTGAAGGACGTGCCGGAAAGCCATCTCTGCTGCGGCTGGGCGGGAACGTACCAGGTGCTCCAGCCCGTGCTGTCGCAGCGCCTGCGCGCGCGCAAGGTGGCGAACATCGAGAGCGTGAAGCCCGACGTGATCGCGTCGGGCAATTTCGGCTGCAACGGCAACATCGCGGGCGGCACGGGAATCCCGGTGGCGCACACGGTCGAGCTGCTCGACTGGGCGACCGGCGGCCCCAAGCCGCGCTCGCTGCAATAGGACGCGGGTGCGCGCGCTGCGCTCCTGCCTGATGGCGCTGGCCGGCCTGATGCTGGCGGGCGCCGCGCTCGCGCAAACCAAGGGAGAGGACGCGATGCTCGATACATTGTTCGCCAAGCTCCAGACCGCGACCGATCCGATGGCCATCCAGACGCTGGAGGAGGCGATCTGGGAGCAGTGGACGATGGTGTCCGATCCTGCCCAACGGCAACTGATGGTGAGCGGCATCTCGCAGATGCAGCGCCAGGACCTCGCCGGTGCGCTCACGACGTTCACGAAGCTGATCGAGCTGGCGCCGCAGCTGTCCGAGGCGTGGAACAAGCGCGCGACGGTGCAGTGGCTGCTCGGCAACTTCACCGCGTCGATCGCCGACATCTGCGAGACGATCAAGCGCGAGCCGCGGCACTTCGGCGCCTATTCGGGCCTCGGCATGATCCGCTCGGAGATGAACGAGCATCGCCGCGCGCTGGCGGCGTTCGAACTCGCGCGGAAATTCAATCCGCACATCGTGGGAATCGACGCCGAGATCGAGCGGCAGAAGGCCGAGGGTGGCGACGAGCCGGACGACCCGCTGGGTTGCGGTCAGCGGACCGCGAGCCGATAGTAGATGCACGCAATTTCAACTGAGTATCCGAGGGAGTAGGGGCCATGGCCACGTTGTATGTCGGCGGTCGCGTTTTCGACGGCGAGAAGGTGATCGACGGGCACGCGGTGCTGGAGGAGGGCGGCAAGGTCAAGAAGATCGCCGCGGCTGGCGAGTTCGCGGGCTTCGCGGGCCAGAAGGTCGACACGGCCGGCTGCACGCTGATCCCCGGCATCATCGACTGTCACGTCCACTCGCTGTCGGGCGCCGAGGGCAACCCGGGGGCGGTGTCGGACCGCATGACGCCGGCGCAGCTCACGGTGCGCGGCATGGAGTTCATGCGCAACACGCTGGAAGGCGGCGTCACCGCCGTGCGCGACTGCGGCGGTCGCGACTATATCGAGTTCGCGATCCGCGACGCCTACAACGCCGGCCGCTTCCTCGGCCCGACGATGCGCTGCGCCGGCCGCATGATCTGCATGACCGGTGGGCACGGCAATCGCACCGGCCGCATCGCCGACGGCGTCGACGAGGTGGTCAAGGCGGTGCGCGAGCAGGTCCATGCCGGCTCGGACCTGGTGAAGATCATGGCGACCGGCGGCGTGATGACCGCGGGCGTGAACCCCGAAGACGCGCATTATTCTCCCGAGGAGATGAAGGCCGGCATCAGCGAGGCGCATCGCTTCCACAAATGCTGCGCCAGCCATGCCCAGGGGGCGCTCGGCATCCTGAACGCGGTGCGCGGCGGCATCGATTCCATCGAGCACGGCATCTTCATGGACGAGGAATGCTGCCGCGAGATGCTGGAGCGCGGCGTGTGGCTGGTGCCGACGCTTGCCGCCGTGAAGAACATCATCGCGGGCTATGACGGCGGCGACCGCTCGATCCCCGAATACGTGATCGAGAAGAGCCGGCGCGTGTTCGACCGCCACATCCAGGCGACCCAGATGTACTACAAGGCGGGCGGCCGCATCGCGATGGGCACCGACGCGGGCACGCCGCACAACCGCCACGGCGAGAATGCGCGCGAGCTCGAGTTCATGTGCGACATCGGCATCTCGACGCGCGACTCGCTGTTCTTCGCGACCGCCAGCGCCGCCGACCTGATGCGGCTCGGCGACCAGGGCCGCATCAAGCAGGGCAACGCGGCCGACTTCGTGGTGTGCGACGGCGACCCGCTGGTCGACATCAAGAAGGTCGCGCGCAAGGAGAACCACCGTCTCGTCGTGAAGCGCGGCATCGTCGCCAAGGACCGCCGCGCCGACTTTGTGGCGCCGGCCCAGCGCGTGGCGGCCGAGTGACATGGCGGCCGCGCTCTTTCCGGAACTCGGGCTCTCGCTCGATGCATTGCGCAGCCGGCAGCTCACGCGGCTGAAGGCGAGCCTGGCGCACGCCTATGCCCACCAGAAGCCGTACCGCGCCAAGTGCGAGGCGGCGGGGGTGCATCCCGACGACCTGAAGTCGCTGGAGGATATGCGCCGCTTCCCGTTCACGGCGAAGAGCGACCTGCGCGACGCCTATCCCTACGGCATGTTCGCGATCCCGCGCGAGAAGTGCGTGCGCGTCCACGCCTCGAGCGGCACGACGGGCCGGCCGACCGTGGTGGGCTATTCGGCGAAGGACATCGAGACGTGGGCCGAGGTGATGGCGCGCTCGATGTATGCGGCGGGTGCGCGGCCGGGCGACGTGATCCACAACGCCTATGGCTACGGGTTGTTCACCGGCGGTCTCGGCGCGCATTACGGCGGCGAGCGGCTGGGCTGCACCGTGGTGCCGATGTCGGGCGGCTTCGGCGAGCGGCAGGTCCAGCTGATCCGCGACTTCGGCGCTAGGGTCGTGCTGATGACGCCGTCCTACATGCTGGCGATCGCCGAGGAGTTCGAGAAGGCGGGCATCGATCCGCGCTCGACGGCGATGCGCATCGGCATCTTCGGCGCCGAGCCGTGGACCGAGGGCATGCGGGCGGAGATCGAGAAGCGGCTGGGCATCGACGCGGTCGACATCTATGGCCTGAGCGAAGTGATCGGGCCGGGCGTGGCCTGCGAGTTCGTCGAGACCAAGGACGGGCCCACGGTCTGGGAGGATCATTTCTATCCCGAGATCGTCGACCCCGAGACCGGCGCGCCGGTGGCCGACGGGCAGCCGGGCGAACTGGTGTTCACGTCGCTGACCAAGGAGGCGATGCCGGTCATCCGCTATCGCACGCGCGACCTCACGACGCTGATGAAGGGATCGGCCTGCGCGATGCGGCGCATGGCCAAGATCACCGGCCGCAGCGACGACATGCTGATCGTGCGCGGCGTGAACCTGTTCCCCAGCCAGGTCGAGGAGCAGATCCTGCGCGACGCGGCGCTGACGGGTCACTATGTGATCGAGCTGACGCGCACCGGCGCGCTCGACGACCTGCTGGTGCGGGTCGAGGCGCGCGAGGCGCTGGCCGGCGACGCGGCGGCGCGCTGCCGCGACGAACTGGCGCGTCGGCTCAAGGGCATGTGCGGGCTGTCGGCGGAGATCGAGATCGCGGCCCCCGGCGGGGTCGAGCGCTCGATGGGCAAGGCGCGTCGGGTGATCGACAAGCGCCCGAAGGACTAGTCGCGAGGCGGGCGGTGCCGCTGCATCACGGCGTCGAGCTTCTGCACCGGCACGTTGAGGGCGCCGGCGAGTTGGTAGCGGGTGCTGTTGCGTTCGGCCTCGCTGGGACGGCTGCCGCGCGGCGGCGGCGGGACGAGGCGGGCGGCGGTCTCGAGCTGCTCG
>JAFEFH010000183.1 GCA_018240695.1 Pseudomonadota bacterium
TGCTCGCTCGCGCTGCTCGGAGATTTCAACGCCCGCGGCAAGGAAGTCTGGCTGATCGGCTTCTTGCTGGGCATTCCCTTCGGCGTTGCGCGGGCCTTCTGGTTGCGCCTGCGTACCGACCATGCCGCGCGCCTCGTCCGAATGTCTCCGGTGCGGGATGGATTCTTTGTGGCCGTTACCGCCACGGCGCTGGCGGCGATCGAGCTGGCGATGACGCTGGGGAGGGGCGGCGGCAACAAGGCGATGTTCGCTGCCGCTGTTGCTCTGTGTGCAGGCTATCTCGGCGGGCGCGCGGCGATCACCCGCATGCGCGCGGTGACGGCGGTCCACCTCGACATGAAGTAGGAGACGTCAGTCCTCGCGGCTGGCGAACCAGGCGCGGGAATCCCCCGCGATCAGCAGCGCGCACGAGCCGAACTGCAACGTGCCCTGGACCAGCGACAGCGCGCTGTGAAGGCCGAAGGCTCCGTCGTGCCGCAGCGGCGTGAACCAAGGTGCGATGCCGGCGGCCGACAGCACGATCAGGATCCACTTGCAGGTCGTGCTGCGCCGCCGGCTGATGCCGGCCACCAGGACGAACACCAGGGCCGACAGGGCGCTCAAGGCGGCGGCGAACAGGAAGGGGTTCACCCGGTCGTGCAGGACGTCGCGGTAGGTGAGCGATGCATTGGCCCAGCCGACCACGAGGGCGCTGACCTGCAGGCGCTCGAACAGGCGGATCGAGGGCGGCAGGCCCTCCATCGGCATTGCCCCCATCGGGGCGGATGAAACGTTATCGGTCATGCGGCGGGCTCTCTTTCGCGGGAACGGGCCGGCGCCTAGTCTCCGTCTCGAGGGAGGGCCTGTAATGCGGTTTTCTGTACCGTTTGTTGTACTGGCGGCGGGCGTGGCCGTCGCGGCCATTGGCGTGGCACAGGCCGAGAATGCCCCGAGCGGCTGGATTCCCGACCCCAAGACCGGCTGCAAGGTATGGGACGCGGCGCCCGATCCCGAGGAACGCGTCACCTGGTCGGGCGACTGCGCCGGCGGCATGGCCGAGGGCAAGGGCACGCTCCAGCTCTTCATCGGCAATAAGCCGGGGGCGCGCTACGAGGGCGACATGCGCAACGGCCGCGCCGACGGCCACGGCATCAACACGCTGCCCGACGGCACGCGCTACGAGGGGGCGTGGCGCAACAACGTCGCCCATGGTCTGGGCACGCTCACCAAGCCCGGCGGCGAGAAGTTCGAGGGCAACTGGACGAACGGCTGCCTGAAGCTCGGCGCGGCCGAGCTCACCGTCGGCGTCGCGCCCCAGTCCTGCGGCTTCAAATAGGCTTCAGCCGTAACGCTTCTCGGTGATGGCCAGCGCCTTCGCCCACTTCTTCTTCGGCAGGTCGAAATCCTTGGGCGGGTTGAACTGGCGCACGCGCCAGTGGTCGGCCGTGCTCTTCAGCAGCCGCTTCACCAGCGCCGTCATGTTGCCGTTGCCGTCGTCCTGGACGAACACGCAGTCGCCGCCGGCACGCACCGGCAGGGTGGGGTTCACCACCACCTGGTCGCCGTGCTCGATCGCCGGGCTCATGCTCGTGCCGATGACGTAGAAGGCGAAGGGGTTGCGCACGCCCTGCATGCGCTCGGAGCGGCGGATATAGTCGATCGGCTCCGAGGTCAGCACCATCGCGCCGTCACCGCTGCCGGCTTCGGCAGACGCCCACACCGGCACGTCGGCGCGGTCGCCGGCGAGCACGGGTAGCGGCTGGATGGCCTGGCCGAGCGGGCTCTCGGGATCGGGCGGAGCGGCCTTGAGATAGCCCAGGATCGCGGGAACCTCGTTCACCTTGATCTGGCGCTCCCCCTTGAGCATGCGGTTGACGGCGGCCGGGTCCTTGCCCAGGGCGCGTGCCAGGCCGACCTGGCTATAGCCGGGTCGGGCGAGTTGGTCGGCGATCCATTTCAAATCCATGCCCGATATTGTGCCTTTGTTGCGTGTTTCGCAACAGTGCGAATAGCGCATCATTTTTCTTGACGTAGTGTGGCGTTAATCGCAATAAATGCGCATGTCATTGCGCAACACCATCCGCCGTACCGCCGACCTCCGCCGCGAAGTCATCGAGCGCGAGGCCATCCTCTACGGGCCGCTGCTGGAGGACGTGATGTTCCTGCGCCGCCGCGGCTTCATCCTCCATGCCGAGGGAAAACGCGTGCGCCTGGGCAACCGGCTGGTGAGCCGGTCGACCCTGCACGACATCGCCGCGCGCGAGCGGCGCCTGATTCGCAACGCACGAGGAGACCGATAGCATGGCGCGCATCCGGACGATCAAGCCCGAGTTCTTCACCTCCGACGACATCTGCGCGCTCTCGCCTTTGGCGCGATTGCTCTATGTCGCCCTGTGGTGCGAAGCCGATCGCGAAGGCCGGCTGGTATGGACGCCGGGCGTCCTGAAGCGGCGTTATTTGCCCGATGATTCCTGCGATATCGAGGCCTTGGGCGGCGAGCTGGTCGGACGTGGGCTGGTCCGGCTCTACGGCGAGGGGCTCGCCTGGCTGCCCTCCTTCGGCAAGCACCAGCATGTGAATGTGCGGGAGGCTCAATCGAAACTGCCTTCCCCTTGCGCTGAGGCCGGCGGTGATTTGCCGTCGGGAAGGGAAGGGGAAAGGAACAGGGAAGGGGAGGGAACGGACGGCACGCGCGCGCAGCCGCTGACGCCGGACTGGAAGCCGGATGAGGAAGATCTCGCCTGGGCGGCAGGCGCCCGTCCCGATCTCGACGGGGCGGCGCTGGAGGCGGAGAGCGAGCGTTTCCGCAACCATGCGCTGGCCAATCGCCGGACGGCGCACCGCTGGGGGCCGGCCTGGCGGCTGTGGGTCAGCAAGGCGCATGGCCCCGACAAGGCCCGTGGCGACAATCGCAACCGGCCGGAGAGGGTGGTGGATAACCTGCCGGAGCGGGAGAGCGAGGCGCAATGGCGCGCCCGGCTGGCGCGCTACCGGCCGGGCCGTTTCTGGCTGGAGGGCGATTGGGGACCGCGGCCGGAATCGGGCCAGTCGCGCGTGCCGGCGGCGATGCTGGCGGAATGGCGGCGCCAGGACGGGGGGCCGGCTTGAGCGGGACGCCGAGGCCGATCCTCGACGCGGCCGCGGGCAACCTGCTGCACATGCTGGCGATGTTTCAGGATCGGCCCTGCCCGACACCCGCCGAGATGCGCGACTGGACCGGCGTGTCGCGGCGCCGGCTGGAGCGCTGGCTGGCGGACCTCGAGCTGCGCGGCATCGTCGAGATCGAGCGGGAAGCCGGGAAGGGCCGGCGCCGCATGCGTGCGGCGGGCGGTGTCTGGACGGGCTGGTCGAGACGGGGGTACGGGGCATGAGCACACGGCGAAAGACGGAAGAACTCGACGAGGCGCGGGTGGTGTGCGACCTCCAGACCATTCGAGACGGCGCGCTGGCGGCCGAGTCCTGGGCGCCGGCGCTGCGGGCGGTCGAACTGCTGGGCCGCCATATCGGCATGTGGCGCACGGAAGGACGGTCGCAAACCTCGCTGGCCGACCTGATCGCGGAGGCGGCCGCCCCGCTGCCGGAAGAGCGCGGACGTTGAGGTAGGCGCAGAATTCTTCACACACCGCCAAATGTTCGACGCTCGTCAGGTTCGGCGGCGCGTATGCGACGGTTCGGTGCTGGGGCCGCCCGGACGATGTGTTAAGAAGGGCTCCCTGTCGGAGACCGCCTTGTCCAAGGACCCCAATCGCTTCTGGTGGCTTTCGCTGATCCTGATCGGCGCGAGCACCGTTGGCCTGTGGTACTTCCAGCAGGCGATGTTCCCGCAAAGCGTCGGCGGCGTCGGCGCCGTGGTCGGCTTCCTGCTGGGCGCGTTCCTGGCGGCATTGCTGGAAGATTACGTCGACCAGAACCTGAAATAGCGCCGCCGGCGCATCTCCAAAACATCGTGGCCAAAGGAACGGATGGTCTTACGTGACCATCTTGGGTGTTTTGCGCGCGCCCTTCTATGGTCGAACGCATGAGCACCCTTGCCGCCTCCCGCACCCTGGCCTGCTGGCGCGAGCAGCCCGACCGTTTCGTGCGCGAGGTGTTCGGCGTCGTGCCCGACCCGTGGCAGGACGAGGTGCTGCGCGCCTTTCCCGACCGGCCGCGTCTCGCGATGAAGGCCTGCAAGGGACCGGGCAAGACCGCGGTCGAAGCCTGGCTCGCCTGGAATTTCCTGCTGACGCGGCAGTCGCCCAAGGTCGCCGCGGTCTCGGTCACGGCCGAGAACCTCGCCGACAATCTGTGGGCGGAGATGGCCAAGTGGCAACAGCGCTCGCCCCTCCTCAAGGCGCAGTTCGAATGGACGAAGACGCGCATCTTCAATCGCGACCATCCCGAGACCTGGTGGATGTCGGCGCGCAACTGGGCCAAGAGCGCCGATCGCGCCCAGCAGGGCAACGCCCTGGCCGGCCTCCATGCGGACCACATCCTGTTCATCCTCGACGAAGCCGGCGGCATCCCCGACGCGGTGATGGCGAGCGCGGAAGCGGCGCTGAGCTCGTGCGTCGAAGGGCACATCGTGCAGGCCGGCAATCCCACCCATCTCGAAGGGCCGCTGTGGCGCGCCTGCACCAGCGAGCGCGCGCTGTGGCATGTCACGGAGATCACGGCCGATCCCGACGACCCCCAGCGCTCGAGCAGGGTGAAGCCCGAGTGGGCGCGCGAGCAGATCCTGAAGTACGGCGCCGACAATCCCTGGGTGCTGGTCAATGTCTTCGGCAAGTTCCCGCCGGGCTCGCTCGACACGCTGATCGGGCCCGACGCCTGCCGCGAGGCGACGCGGCGCGCCTATCGTGCCGAGGACGTCGCGGGCTTCGCGCGCGTGCTGGGGGTCGACGTCGCGCGCTTCGGCGACGATGCGTCGGTGATCTTCCCGCGCCAAGGCCTGGTCGCGCATCCTCCGCTGAAGTTCCGCAACCTCGACGGCACGCAGGGCGCGGGCGCCGTAGCGCGCAAATGGCGGGAGTGGGATGCCGACGCGGTGTTCATCGACGATACCGGCGGCTGGGGCGCATCGTGGATCGACAATCTGCGCCGCATCGGCCGCCAGCCGGTGGGCGTGGGCTTCGCCGCGCGGCCCAACGACCCGCGCTACGACAACAAGCGCACCGAGATGTATTTCGAGGCGGTCGAGTGGATCAAGGCGGGCGGCGCGCTGCCGCCGATCGAGACGCCGGGCGTGGCCGAGCTGGTCGCGGCGCTCAGCCAGACGACCTACAGCTTTCGCGGCGACCGGCTGTTGCTCGAACCGAAGGACCAGATCAAGGCGCGGCTGGGGTATTCACCGGACGATGCCGACGCGTTCGCGCTCACCTTCGCGCAACCGGCCGTGCGCGCGAGCGCCTCATGGCAGGACGCGCACATGCTCCAGCCACGGCGCATGGCGATCGTGGACTACGATCCGATCGAGCTGGACTAGAGAGGATCAGGCAGCCGCGGCGGGCGTCTTGAGCGACGCGATGGGCTGGGCAGCCCGGGCCTTCTTCAAGGCTTTGAAGGCTTTGACCGCCGCCGCACGGCGCAGGCTGGCGAGTTCGCGCAGAAGGGATAGCTCCGTGCGAACCGAGGACGCGAACGTGGGAAGGCCGTGCTTGGAGGCTGCCATTGTGCGGGAACAACGGCGGAACTGGCCACAAGGTTGCCACAGCAGCCTGCGGCAACCTGTTCGTGCGGTTGCGTACGCCTCAGAACGCCTTGTCGGTGATGGCCTTCAAAAACGTCGTTAGATCAGCCGGCTTGCCGGTCTTCTTGCAGTAGGCCTCGAACTCGGCGGGCGTGATGTCGACCATCTTGATGGCGTGCCGGCGGCTCTTCCAGTCGGCCATCTTCTTCTGCTCGCGGAACTGCCAGTCCTCGTAGGAGCAGCTCGGGTAGTACTTCACCAGGCGCTGGAAGGCCTCGTGGTCTTCCGGCGATTTGACGCGCGCAAAATACTGAACCGACATCGTAAGCGTCCTTCCGTACCCGTCTGGTCTGCCGTGTGGCGCGATCTTCTAGACCGGGCCGCCGCGATTCGCCAGCCCGCACCAAGCCGTTGATTCGACGGTGAAAATACTCAGTGCGGCACGTCGCCCTGGAGCATCACGCGATAGAGATAGCGCGTCTGGCCCATGTCGTAGTCGCCGTTGGCCTTGTGCAGCAGGCAGCGATTGTCCCACAGCACCAGATCGCCCGGCTTCCAGGCATGGCGATACTGGAATTTCTCCTGCGTCGCATGCTCCAGCAGCTCGTGCAGCAGCGGCAGCGCCTCCTTGTGGTCGAGACCCAGCAGCCCTTCGATGCGGATCGGGTTGATGTAGATCGACTTCGCGCCGCTCTCGGGGTGGGTGCGCGCCAGCGGATGCAGCACCGCGTTGGGCACGCGCTCCTTGTTGGTGGCGCTGAGGTCCATCAGTTTCCGCGCGCTGTGGCTGCTTTGATAGACGTGGATCGCCATCAGCGGATCGATGCGTGCCCGCGTCGCCGCCGGCAGCGCGGCATAGGCCTCGGCCATGTTGGCGAACTGCGTGTCGCCGCCCTGGTCGGGCAGGGTGACGGCATGCAGCACCGTCGCCTTGGGCGGCCGGGTGTCGTTGGAATGGTCGGTGTGCCAGCCTTCGCCCGGGATGTAGCGCTTGCCGTCGGGGAAACTGTCCTGGTTCGACAGGTAGTGGATCTGCGGACAGTCCGGCAGCGCGAAGCGCGTATTGTGCTGGTGAAAGATCTCGCCGAACAGGCCGACCGCCGCGAGGACCTGCGGCGGATCGAGATGCTGGTCGCGGATCGCCAGCACATGGTGCTCGACGAAGGCACGATTGAGGGTGGCGCGGGTCGTGGCGTCGACGGGGCGGGTCAAATCGATCCCCAGCACCTCGGCGCCGGTATGCTCGGTCAGGGGGCGGATTTCCATGCCGGCATGGTGGGACGGATGGCGGCGGTCTTCAGCAAAAACCTCGAAAATCGGCGATTTGTCCCCCGCAGGGCGGAAAAGGGGCCGCTTTCTCATCCGGTCGGACCGGGAACCCGTACCCGTTCAAGGAGTTAGGATCATTTAGCGCACCGAGTGCGCGATTATGGTCGTGCCGGGAGAAAGTCCTGTTATAAGGATAGAACGCTCGCCAGCCCTTGTGCCGGTGGGTTTGGGGAGTCCGGATGGTCGAGGTCGGTCGGAAGAGGGGAGCGATCGGTGCGCTGGGCGGCATGGCTGCCGTGGCCGCTGCCGGTGTGTTCGCCCTGTCGTCGCCGCACCGCGCCGCCGCGCAGGAGCCGTCCCCCGTGGTCAACCCGACCGAGCACGAGCCGCCGATCGAAGGCAAGCCCGCGCCGGCCTACACCTCTCCGCTCGACATCACCGCCGACTTCCACGTCGAATCGACGGTGCTGGGCTTCGACCAGGGCATCGGTCCCGCGGTCGGCCGCGAACTCACCTACAACGGCAAGCTCTACCAGGTGGCCGACGTGTTCACCGCGGACGGCAAGCCGTGCTTCTCCGGCGGCAGCCGCTTCACCATCGCGCCGGCCGGTGGCCGCCTCGTGATCGGCCTGAAGATGAGCGACCCCGCTACCGTGAGCGTGGCCTCGCTCAAGTAAGCGCCGCGCGGACCTCGGCGTCCGCCCGGATTTTTCCCAGAATCCTTCCCGCCACTGCGCCGATTCGCGTCTGCGCCGGGCGATCCGTTGCAAGCGGGCCGCCGATATATCGGTGAACGTGACCAAGATGCGTGTTTTCCGGCGACGCGCCTATGGTCGTCTGCATGGGAATATTTTCATCACCGCAACTGCCCTATGCCCCGCCACTCCCCGCGGCCCCGCCGCCGCCGCCCACGCCGGTCGATAAGGCCGCGGAGGATGCGGCCAAGCAGACGCAGGCGCGCCTCGCCGCCTCGTCCGGCTTCGGCAACACGCTGCTGACCGGCGGTCAGGGCGTCTCCGCGCCGGCGTCGACCACACTCAAGACCCTGCTGGGCCAGTGACCATGGCCCGGCAGGACGACACCCCCTCGAACGCGGCCGGCACGGACGACGCCTGGCTGCGCGCCTACTTCACCGATCGCCTCGGCGCTCTCGATCGCGACCGCACGTCCTACTGGACGACGTGGCGCGACCTCGCGTCCCATTTCGCGCCGCGCCGGGGCCGCTTCCTCCAGGGCACCAGCGATCGCGCCCAGCGCGGCCAGCGCCGCGACCGCCGCATCCTCGACAACACGCCGCTGCTCGCCGCGCGGGTCATGGCCTCGGGCATGATGGCCGGCATCTCGAGCCCGGCGCGGCCGTGGTTCCGCCTGCGGCTCGGCTCCGACGCCGCCAACCAGGACGGCGCGGTGCGCTTCTGGCTCGACGAGGTGCAGCGCCGCGTGCTGCACGTCTTCGCCAAGTCTAACCTCTACAACTGCCTGCACACGCTCTACGGCGAGCTCGGCACCTTCGGCACCGCCGCGCTCTGGGTCGACGAGGACGAGGAGGACGTGGTGCGCGGCTACACGCTCACCGTCGGCGAATACTGGCTGGCCTCCTCGCGCCGCCTCGCCGTCGACACGCTCTACCGCTCGCTGTGGTGGACGGTGCGCCAGATCGTCGACACCTTCGGCCGCGACGCGGTCTCGCCCGGCATCCGCGCCAACTACGACGCGGGCCAGCTCGACCTCGAATACGAGATCGTCCACGCGATCGAGCCAAACCCAAACGCGTCAGCGGTTGCCCCGAGCCCAGCCGAGGGGCCTTCTCAGTGGACGGGCCGCGTCTCCTCGCGCCTGCCGTTCCGCTCGGTCTGGTTCGAGCGCGGCCAGCAGGGGGAGCGCGCGCTGCTGCGGGTCTCGGGCTACGAGGAATTCCCCGTGATGGCGCCGCGCTGGGAAGTGGCGGGCGCCGACACCTACGGCTGGGGCCCGGGCTGGACGGCGCTGGGCGACGCGCAGCAGCTCCAGACCCAGCAGCGCCGCAAGCTCGAGGCGATCGACAAGCAGGTGAAGCCGCCGATGGTCGGCCCGCCCAGCTTGCGCAACGAGCCGGCGAGCCTGTTTGCCGGGCGGCATCACCTATGTCGCCGATCCGGCGGGGCAGAGCTTCCGTCCGGCGATCGACGTGCGCGTCGATCTCTCCCATCTCGGCCAGGACATCGCCGAGGTGCAGGGCCGCATCAAGCAGGCGTTCTATGCCGACCTGTT
>JAFEFH010000184.1 GCA_018240695.1 Pseudomonadota bacterium
GGCGTGATCGAGAGCCAGCCGCAGTCGCGCAACACCATCCCGGGCAAGCTCTTCATGACCGTCGACTTCCGCCATCCCGACGACAAGGAACTGACGAAGATGGACGCCGAGATGCGCGCGGCCGCCGCCGACATCGCCAAGCGTCACGGTCTCGAGGTCAAGATCGAGCAGATCTGGTACTTCCCGCCATCGCCCTTCGCCAAGGAACTGGTCGAGTCGGTGCGCCGCGGCGCCGAGACCGCGGGCTATCCGCACATGGACATCGTGAGCGGCGCCGGCCACGACGCCTGCTACGTCAACCGCGTCGCGCCGACGGCGATGGTCTTCGTGCCGTGCAAGGACGGCATCAGCCACAACGAGATCGAGGATGCGTCCAAGGTCGATATCGGTGCCGGCTGCCAAATCCTCCTCCAGGCAATGGTCGAGCGAGCCAACGCGTGAAGTCCGGCGGACCGCGCGCATCCTGCGCGCCTCATGAGCGGGCTGGAAGCCCGCGGTCCTTATGAAGGGGCTCGTCTCCGTCGCGACGGCGGCGCTCGTCGCCACCATCGCGGGCGTGGGCGGCACCTTGCCGGTCGTGCTGGCCGCGGCGCAGGCCGTGGGCGCGACGCCGGCCGAGGCGAGCTCCTGGGTATCGGGCCTCGGCCTCGCCACGGCGTTGAGCGCGCTCGTCCTGTCGGTGCGCTACCGCATGCCGATCATCACGGCCTGGTCGACGCCGGGCGCGGCGCTGATCGCGGCGACCCAGGGCGTGCCGTCGTTCCGCGCCGCCGTCGGCGCCTTCGTGCTGGCGGCCGTGCTGGTGCTGCTGACCGCCGCGATCCGCCCGCTCGGCCGGCTGATCGGCCGCATCCCCACCAGCATCGCCTCGGCCATGCTCGCGGGCATCCTGCTGCACCTCGTGGTCGTGATGTTCGAGCAGGTGCCGTCGCAGCCGCTGCTGGTGCTGCCGCTGATCGCGCTGTTCCTGGTGGCGCGCGCAGTGCTGCCGACGCTCGCCTCGCTGGTCGTGCTGGTGGCCGGCGGCGCGCTCGCCTGGACACTGGGCCTCGTGAAGCCGATCCCGCCGCTCGGCGTTTCGCACCTGGAGCTGGTCGCGCCGGCCTGGGACGTGGCGACGCTGATCGGGCTCGGCGTGCCGCTCTATCTCGTCACGATGGCGTCGCAGAACCTGCCGGGCTTCGCCGTGCTGCGCGGCTCGGGCTACGAGCCGCCGACGCAGGCCTGCCTCGCCGTCACGGGCGCGGCCTCGCTCGGCACGGCGTTCCTCGGCGCCCACACCTCGAACCTCGCGGCGATCTCGGCCGCGCTCTGCACCGGTCCCGACGCGCATCCCGATCCGGCGCAGCGCTGGAAGGCGGGGCCGTTCTATGCCGTCTTCTGGGGCCTGATCGCGCTGTTCGGCGCCTCGCTGGTCGGCCTGTTCGGCGCGCTGCCGCCGGCGCTGCTGATGACGGTAGCCGGCACCGCGCTGCTCGGCTCGACCGCCAGCTCGATGGGCGCCGCGCTCGCCGTCGAGACGGAGCGGCTCGCCGCCGCCGGCACGCTAGCCGTCACCGTCTCCGGCATCACGCTGATGGGCGTGGGCTCCGCCTTCTGGGGCCTGTGCTTCGGCCTGCTGATCCTGGGCGTCGAACGGCTGCTGAAACGCTGAAAACCGCGCCCGCTCGGGCCGGGATTCGCGCGCGGTCCGAGCGGGCGGTTTCAAGCCGGCCAGCATTATATCGATGAACGTGACCAAGATGAGCGATTCCACGCAACACTCCTATGGTCGTTGGCATGGAAACATCATTTGCGTCGCAGCCCCTTCTCACCCTTCTCGCGGGGAGGCGCTGACATGCCCATCCAGTTGCCAGACTCGATGTTTGCCCCATGGGAAAGTGAGCCGGCGGCGCCACCGCCCGATCCGATGGCGGCGCGCGAAGAAAAGATCGCCAACGACACGCGGGTCGAGAGCGAGATCAACCGCTTCATGGCCGCGCGCCAGGACGCGCTGTTCCATGCGCCCGACGCCTTCTATCGGACCGAGGGTGAGGACGCGATCCATGCAGCCCCCGTCGCGCGACAGAAGCTCGACGATCTGCGACAGGATCTGATCGACCGCGCCGCCAACGACTACCAGCGCGGCCGGCTGACCTCGGCGCTGAGCGCGCAGATGGAACTGACGCGCGACGGCATGGCGCGTCACGTCGCCGAGCAGAGCCTCGCCTGGCAGCGCCAGGTGGCGCAGGACCGCATCGCGCTGCTCGCCAAGGAAGCTGCGCTCCACCATGGCGACGACTCTCTCATCGATGCGCTAGGCCACGCCGCCGCGCGCGCCGCGCGCGCACATGCGCGAGTAGGCGATGGGCCGATCGGCGGCGAAGCTGAAGACTCCGCCGCCGCCACCGCGCGCAGCGGCGTCCTCGGCGCCGCGATCCAGGCGAGACTCGACCGCGGCGACACAGATGGCGCGAAGATGCTGCTTACGAAAGTCGGCGACCAACTTGACCCTGCGCACGCGGCGCCTTTGTGGAAGTGGTTGATGCCGCCAACGTTGTCAGGCGGTGCGCCGGATGTACAGCTTGCGAAGGACGACCCGAGACCGCCCCCGCAAGGGCGTGGACTGGTCGTCGAGCCGTCCGGTGGCTTGGACTCGCCAACATCAGGCCTCGGTGGCGTGGCTCCCGGCACAGAGCCAGCCCCGGGAAGTGACATCCATGAGAATGCGAAGACAGAAGCCGAGTCTATCGACCCGGACCTTCGCGAGGTCGATACGGCAACAGATGCCTATGGGCACTGGCTAGGGTCGTCAGGACAAGCCCTGCGGTATCCGTTCAATAGGATCGACACGAAGTCAGTGCGCCCGGAGCAATTCGATGCAGTGAAAGAAGTACTGAAGAGGGGAAAGCCCGGAATATACCCAATTCAGGGAATCATGGCGTTTGCAACGGACGGCAAATCGAAACATGAGCTGCCGGATGTGATCGGGAAAATAAGCGATATCAACCGCAATCCGCGCTGGATAGTGGGCAACATCACGCTTTCTCTCAAAGGCGAACTGATCATCAATGACGACAAATCATACTCCTTCAAGGGCAAGCTCGGCGCGGCTCCCGATTTGTACGACATGAATGCGGCGACTCATCGGGCGCCGCTGGCGGAACTGCTGACAACGATGGGTCGGAAGGGAGGAGAGAGCTTGGGACACACCAACTACAGAATCCATTTTCCCGGCGAAAAAGAGATTTTGTCCCGAGGCGACGTGCCGCAATAACAGGCTCAGCGGCCGCCCTTGGCCGGAGCCCGCAGTGCCGCTCGGGCTCGGCGCGCAATTTCGTCTGCGTCCGGGCCGCCTCGTTCTTCGATTAGGCGTTCGAGAGCGGGTCGGCCGTACGGCGCCGCATACAACGCGAGCAATTCGTAGTCGAATTTTTCGGGCGCAACCTCACCCGATTCGAGGCGAGCGATCTGATAAGCGACCGCGAGGCGCGTCGGATTGAGCAACGGTGTCGACAAGGCGAACGTTAGCGCAATGCCGAGCAGTGCCGCTGCGATGTTGATTTCAGGCACACTCCGCATCGCCGCGCCGGATGAGACGGCAGCAATGGCATATCCCACGCCGTAGCAAGCCATCACGGCGAAAATGGCGGTGCCCTGTACGACGTCCGGCGTCCACCGGCTCCTGGCATACTGTGCAACGAGAGCCAATCCGTAGAGCAGCACGACAGCCAAAAGCAGGCACACCGCGCTCAACCGGATGGCAGTCATCAAGCGCAGGCGCTCCGGCTGGCCATCACGAAAACGGGCGTTGAAAAAGAGAAGCAAACAGCCAACCGAGAGCGGAAGCATCGCGGGCATGTCAGAACCTGACCAGAATTCGTTCGATTGCAGCCCAGCCTGGACGAGCGCGAAGGCACCCCCCACCACCGCCGGAAGCAGAGACCAAGACAGCGTCGACATGAGGAACGTCCGTACCGCACCGATCGCTTGAGGACGGCGCTCCGATAATTCGAAGACAGTCAGCACGATCAGGCAGAGTGCCGGAAAGACGATCCAGTTCACGACAGCGATGGTGCTCTCCGGGCCGATCCATCCCGCAAGCGTAGAAACGCCGGACACCAGGGCAAAAGCGCTCAGGACAACCAACAGGATCTGCGCGGCCAACGTCCACGACACGCGCACGTATGTAGAATAATTGGCAATCCATCTCCGATCGCTCGCTCCAGCTACGACAAACGAATGACAGGCGAAGAGCAAGACAGCCATCTCGACGATATGGCCGAAGGAGGAGGAGATGTTGTCCAGCCCCGAAGGTCGTTCGAAGGATTGATGTAAGCCTTGCGGCACAGCGACAGCCACGCCTCCAAAGACAATTGCCCAGACAAGTGCGGCGCCCAACGGCATATATCCCAAGCTGGCCACGGCGAGTGGGCCGACGATGAAGAGAAAAGAAAGGAAGATTTGCTGCCAGATCGGCGGCAGGTCAGGCGCGAGCGCGGGCACAATCGCATACAAGGCAAGTTGGATCGCCACCACCAGAAGGCGAAGGCGTGTACGGATGGCGATCGGAGGTTTTGCAGCAAGCATCTGAATAAGGACGAACGTTCGCTGCTTTCCAATCGATTCGTCAAGCACGCACGGGTAGTATGGATCAGGGTTTCACGAAGCAATTTCTCCTCGAAAGGGACGCTAGTGCGATAGCATTCCCAGCAATGCGGACAATCAAAGAAGCGTCCGCATCGCTTCCGCAAATGGCAGAGCGAGGACGAGCAGAGCCAAGGAAACGTTTAGCGCCGGGATGGCTTTGAGGGACAGTCCTGAAACGGCGGCAGTTGCCGCATAGCCCACCGCATAGCACGCCATCACCGATAGAGCGATTGCGTCGCTGACTACAGTCGGTGTCCATCCCTCTGCCAACACCTCACGGCGGACAACCAGCAGCGCCAGAATCGTCAGGAACGGCAAGAGGACAGCCGCGGCGAATCTGGAGAGCGCTAGAACCCGGAACCGGTTGGCTCCAGCCTGTCCGTCACCGAATTGCGCGTTGATCAGAACGATCAGAGCCGACATGGCGACGAACACACGCCAGTCGCTCCCGCGACCCAGGCCATGAACGAGCGTATCCATCAGCAATGCAATGCTGGCGATCACCGCGAAAGGAAGCAGCCACGACAGGATGAAAAGAAGTCCCATCCTCAGCTTTCTCGTCAAGCCGGGATAGCGTTCCCATATCTCGCAAAGCAGCCAGCCGGCCAGAAATGCCACGATGAACACTGCCCACGTAGGGACTTCGATTGGCAATCTGAGATACTTTTCGACGACTATGGGCAGGAGATAGACGGTCTGAAAAGCAAGACCGGCCACGATGGCTTGCGCCGCAAGAGTCCAGGACACGTCCACGTAAGTCGGATAGCGTGCGATGATGCGTCCGTCGATGTGAGAAGCAAGGACGAACGAATGGCCTATGATGAAGAGGGCAGCGCATTCCACGAAGAGACCCGTGAACCCCAGGAAATTATCTGCGCCGGACTCTCCTTTGAGCGAGGCAAGGAAGCTGGCGCAAAGAAGGGCTACTCCTGCCGAGCAGATGGCAGGCCATGCCACGAGTTTCAAAGGAGGCAAACGTCCGACGCTGAGAATCGCGACCGGAAGCGCAACGAAAACCAGGATGCCAAAGACTGTCTCGACCGCAGATCCTATGGGGCGTTCCCAATGCTCCCAGGCGACGAAGGCGGCCACTTGCAACAGAACAAGCGCGGCGCGAATTTTGAAGGCGGATGGGAGCATGACGTAATTCTCGGAGAGAGAGAATTTTAAAACAATAAACCTATGGTGGTATACGGCAGAAACTCAAGACTCATGCCGCGAGGCTCGGAAGCCTTTTACGCCTCGGCCTATCGAAACCGGGCGCCGTAGCTTTCCAGCGGAAGATCGAGGCCGCGGCAGAGGAAGCTGATCGTGTGGTAATAGCCCACGAGCGCGATTGTCTCGATCATCTGCGCCTCGTCGAAATGCCGCCGGGCGCGCGCCCACGTCGCCGCGTCGATCGTGCGGCGGTCGACGAGGGCATCGACGACGGCGACCAGGGCCTGCTCGTCGGGTGTCCAGCAGGCGGCGTCCGGCGCGCCGTCGACGGTGGCGGCGATCTCGGCCGGCCCGAAGCCCACTTTTTCCGCGAACAGCGCGACGTGGACGCCCCACTCGTATTCGCAGCCGAGCCGCGCCGTCGTGCGGTCGATCACGATCTCGCGCTGGCGCAGCGACAGCGCGCCCTTGTCGAGCAGGCCGCCGGCGAACAGCTTGCCGAAGACGCGCGGATTGCGCGCCAAGGTGCGGAACAGCCGCAGCGGCTCCATCCCGGCGGGCATGATGCGGGCCAGCGCCTCGGCGATGGCGGGTTCGTAGGGCGCGGCGGCCGGATCGATGCGGTTCATGCTACAGTTTATGCAGCGGCGCCTGCACGGGCGCTACATAAAATGTAGTAACGGATTGAAATAGATGGTGAAGAAGAAGGTCCGCGGCTCGCAGACCGGCCGGCCGATCATGGTGCTGCTCGACCTGCTGGGGCGGCGCTGGGTGCTGCGGCTGGTGTGGGAACTGCGCGAGACGCCGCAGCGCTTCCGTGCCTTGCAGGAGCGCATCGGCGCCAGCCCGACGATCGTCAACACGCGGCTGCGCGAGTTGCGCGAGGCGGGGCTGATCGAGCTCGATCCCGAGAGCGGCTATCGCCTGACGGTGCTGGGCCAGGAGCTGTTGCGGCTGTTCCTGCCGCTGCATGTCTGGTCGGAGAAGTGGATCAAGCAGGTGGGACGAACGACGGGAGCGGCCAGGTAGGGCCTTGCCTGACTGATGCGGCCCCGAGGGACCGCTCCCGCGCCGTTATCCGTGGATCACCGCTATGCCGTAGCCCGAATAGATGCGCCGGCAATCATCGCGGCAGGCTGGTTCGGTGGAAGCATCTAAACCTCCGTCGCTGGAAGCAGATGATGAATTCAGTCACTGCCGCGCGGGCTTGTCAACGCTTCGGTGCGAGGTTGGTCACAGCGCCGCCGGTCGCGGTGCGTCCGCCGTCGACCACGAACTGGCCGCCCGTCGTGTTGCCCGCGAGGTCGGAGCAGAGGAACAGCACCATGCCCGCGACCTCCTCGACCGTGGTGTAGCGCCCGGTCGGCAGCGAGTTCTGGTAGCGCTCGCTCATCGCCTCGGGATTGCCGGGCGAGAGCTGCTCCTCGAGCGCGTGGATCATGCGCGTGTCGACCGGTCCGGGGCACACGGCGTTGACGCGCACGCCCTGGCGCGCGACTTCGCCCGCCGCCGTCTTGGTGAGGCCGAGCACGGCATGCTTGGACGCGACATAGGCCGGCATGTTGGGCGTGCCGACCAGGCCCGCGACCGAGGCGGTGTTGACGATCGCGCCGCTGCCCTGGCGGATCATCTCGGGAAGCACGTGCTTCATGCCGAGGAACACGCCCTTCACGTTGACGCCCAGCACCGCGTCGAACACGGCGTCGTCGTACTCGATGACAGGCGCGACCTTGCCCTCGATGCCGGCATTGTTGAAGAAGCAGTCGATGCGGCCATACTTGGCGACCGTCGTCTTCACATAGGCCTGGACCTCGGCGGCCTTGGTGACGTCGGCCGTGATCGCGGTGGCCTCGCCGCCGTTCTGGCGCACGATGCCGGCGGTCGCCTCCGCCGCCGCACCGTCGCGATCGACCGCCACGACCTTGGCGCCTGCCTTGGCGAAGGCGATGCAGGCGGCGCGGCCGATGCCGTTGCCGCCGCCGGTGACGAGGGCGACCTTGCCGGTGAAATCCATGGTTTTCTCCGTTTGCTTTGCTGGATGGGCTCAGGCGTTCAGGCGGGCGGCCTGCGCCATCACCTCGATCGCCTCGGGCTGGCGCGAGCGGACGCTGAGCGAGTCCGCGCCGCTGTCCTCCCACGCGCGGAAGCGCTGCTTGATGCGCGCTGCTGGACCCACGAGCGACTTCATGTCGACCCATTCGTCGGGCACCGCGGCGATCGCCTCGTCCTTGCGCTTGGCGAGGTAGAGTTCCTGGATGCGCTTGGCGGCGTCGCCGAAGCCGCGCCGCACCATGATGTCGTTGTGGAAGTTCTTGGTCTTGTGGCCCATGCCGCCGACATAGAGCGCGACCTCGGGCTTCAGCTTCTGCAAAGCCGCCTTCACGTCGTTCTCGACTTCGACATGGACCGAGCCCTGGATCGCGAAATTGTGGAAGCCCTTGCCGTTGCCGGCGCGGCGGAAGCCTTCCTCGAGCCACGGCCGGTATTCGTCCATCGCGCCCGGCATGAAGCCCATCGGCAGCCAGCCGTCGGCGATCTCGGCCGTCAGTTTCACCGTGCTCTCGCTGCCCGTCGCGAGATAGATCGGGATGTTGTTCATGTGCAGGATCGACTTCAGCGGCTTGGCGAGGCCGGCCGACCCTTCGCCGGTGTAGGGCAGCGAGATCTCGCGCCCGGCGTGCGTCACGGGCTCCTCGCGCGTAAAGATCTTGCGCATGATCGCGACGTAATCCTTCATCCGCCAATAGGGCTTGCCCCACGGCTGGCCGTACCAGCCCTCGACGATCTGCGGGCCCGAGACGCCGATGCCGGCGATGAAGCGGCCGCCGCCGGCCATCGCATCGACCGTCGCCGCCGACATGGCGGCATTGGCCGGCGTGCGCGCGGCGAGCTGCATGATGCCGGTGCCGAGCTTGATGCGTTTGGTGAGGGCCGCGATGTAGGCGAGCGGCGTCACGGCGTCCGAGCCATAGGCCTCGGCCGTCCAGACCGAGTCGTAGCCCAGCTCCTCGGCGCGCTGGATCAGCTTGATGGGGATGTCGAGCGTCGCCTTGGAGTATCCGATGGACAGGCCGAGCTTCATGCGAGTTCCCTTCAGCGGCGCCGGGCGAGGCGTCCGGAAATGATAAGGGCCGCCGCTGCGATGCACACGACAATTGTCGCCAGCACGTTGATCTGCGGATCGACGCCCAGGCGCACGCTGGAATAGACCAGCATCGGCAGGGTCTGGGACTGCGCGCCGGCCACGAACTGGGTCATGATCAGGTCGTCGAGCGAGAG
>JAFEFH010000185.1 GCA_018240695.1 Pseudomonadota bacterium
CGCCTTGCTGCCTTCCTCGGCGGCGGCGACCTCGACCAGCGCGTAGGCGATGTCCTTGCCGTAGGCCAGCGCGCGGTTGCCCGGCATGGTCCACGGCGTCGTCGTCCAGATCACGATCGACGCGCCGTCGAGCTTGCCGCCCGCCGACTTCACCACCGGGAAGCGGACATGGACCGTGTCGGAGACATGGTCGTGATATTCGATCTCGGCCTCGGCGAGCGCGGTCTTCTCGACCACGCTCCACAACACGGCCTTCGAGCCCTTGTAGAGGCCGCCGTTCATCAGGAACTTGCCGAGCTCGCCCACGATGACGGCCTCGGACTCGTACTTCATCGTCGAGTAGTAGTGGTCCCAGTCGCCGTCGACGCCGAGGCGCTTGAACTCCTCGCGCTGGACCGTGATCCAATGGTCGGCGAAGGCGCGGCATTCCTTGCGGAACTCGCCGATCGGCACCTGGTCCTTGTCCTGCTTCTTGGCGCGGTACTGTTCCTCGATCTTCCACTCGATCGGCAGGCCGTGGCAGTCCCAGCCCGGCACGTAATGCGAGTCCTTGCCCAGCATCTGCTGGGTGCGGCTGACCAGGTCCTTCAGGATCTTGTTGAGCGCGTGGCCGATATGGAGGTTGCCGTTGGCGTAGGGCGGGCCGTCGTGCAGCACGAACTTCGTGCGGCCCTTGCTCTCAGCGCGCAGGCGCTCGAACAGCTTCATGTCGGCCCAGCGCTTCAGCAGCTCGGGCTCCTTCTTGGGCAGCCCGCCGCGCATGGGGAAGTCTGTCTTCGGCAGGAAAACGCTGGATTTATAGTCAGTTGTCACAGGAAACTCACTTGGCTCAGGAGCGCGCGGTCCCGGTCGTCGCCGGTCCGCAGAAGGCATCAAAAGACCCGGCCGCGGCTAGCGGACCGGGCGGCTAATTCGCTCCCGAGGGACCCTGATCGTCATGGGGCGGGCAATCTAGGGACGGGGGTCGGGGGGGTCAAGGCGGCGGGAATACTGGATCTCGGCGACCACCGGCCAGTGGTCCGAGCCCAGCCGCGGGCCGTGGCGGCGACCGATGACCCGCGCGCCATGACCGGCCAACACAAGATCGATGGGAATGGCGAGCCAGGCCGGCACGTTCACCCCGGCCCAGGCGGCGGGGAAGCTGCCGGCGCGCGCGTTCGGACCATGGGCGAGGCCGGTCCCGGCGACCAGGTCGAGGATCGGCGCGCTCCAGGGCGTGGCGTTGAAATCGCCCGCCGCGACCACGGGGCCGGGCGTGGCGCGCACGCCCTCGCCCACCATCGCGATCAGCTCGTCGCAGGCGCGGCTGTGATTCACATCCTCCGGCGAGGCGGTGTGGACCCCGATCACCGTCAGCCCCGCCACCTCGACGGCGACCGCATAGCCGGCATTGGGAAAGAAATGCCGCGCCTCGCCCGCGAACGGATGGCGCGAGAAGATCATCACGTCGCCCGAGGGATGGCCCGCGACGTGCGGCAGCTCGTCCGTCAGCGCCGCCAGTGCCGTGCGCCAGTCGCGCACGGCTTCCGCCGCCACGAGCACGTCGACCTTCTCGCGACGAACCCAGTCGATCACGCCCTGCTTGTTGGCGTTGCTGCGCAGGACATTGACCGCGCCGAGACGCAGCCGGTCGGGTGTACCCGAGTCGGATGTTGCCGCGACGGCCGGCGTCGCGCGCCCGATCTCGCGCAGGTGGATCGCCACGCACACCGACAGCAGCGTCGCCAGCGCAAGCTTCGGTCCCGCCGGCAAGGCGACGACCAGGACGAGCAGCGCGAGCACCGCGCAGGCGACGGCGAGATGCGGCCGGAAATGCGTGAGCAGCGCGAGGCGCCAGTCGCGCGCGAAGGAGGCGGCGGTCGCCAGCGCCGCGGCAAGCCCCGCGAGGACGACGAAGGTTGCGATCACGCCAGCAGCGTGCGGGCCGTCTGGCCGTCGGCCGCGATCTGCGCCTTGAGCTGGTCGAGGCCTGCGAACTTCATCTCCGGCCGGATGAAGTCGACGAGCTGCACGCGCAGCACCTTGCCGTAGAGATCGCCGCTGAAGTCGAAGACGTGGACCTCGAAATTCTCCTGCAGCTTGCCGACGGTCGGCCGCTTGCCGAGATTGGCCACCCCGTTGCGCCACGTGCCGTCGATCAGGGCCCGCACGGCGTAGACGCCGAAGCGCGGACGCAGATGCTCGCCCAGCGCCACGTTGGCCGTGGGAAAGCCGATGGTGCGGCCGCGCTGGTCGCCCTGCTCGACCGCGCCCTCGATCTCCCACGAATGCCCGAGCAGCTCGGTCGCCTCCTGCGCCATGCCGGCCCGCAGCGCCTCGCGGATGCGGGTCGAGGAATAGATCTCGCCCTCGCGCATCACCGGATCGAGCACCGTGACGCCGAAGCCGCGCCGGGCGCCGGCCGCGCGCAGCATCTCGACATTGCCGCTGCGCCGCGCGCCGAAGGTGAAGTCATAGCCGCAGACGACATGGCGCGCGCCGAGACCCGCGATCAGCACGTCGTCGATGAAGGCGTCCGCCGTCACGGCGGCGAAGGCCGCGTCGAAGCGCTGGGCCAGCACGGCCTGCACGCCGTACCGCTCCAGCAGCCGCACCTTGGCCGGCGGCAGAGTGAGCCGGAACGGGCCGGTGTCGGTGACGAAGAAGCGCCGCGGATGGGGCTCGAAGGTGAGCGCGACCAGCGGCCTTCCGAGTGCCGTCGCCTGCTCCGCCGTCCGGGCGATCAGCGCCTGATGGCCGCGATGCACACCATCGAAATTGCCGAGCGCGATCGCCCCGCCCTTCCACTCGGCCGATGTGGCACCCCAGTCGTCGAAGACGGGAATCACTTCGCGGCGGCCCGGCGCGGCACGAGGACGACGGCCTCTCCGTCGATCACGACCTTGTCGCCGTTCAGGCACTGGGTCTTGATCGTGACGCGCCGCTTCTGCGCATCGATCGCGCTCACCGTCGCCACGGCGGTGATGGTGTCGCCGATCAGCACCGGCGCCATGAAGTTCATGGTCTGCGAGACGTAGATCGCGCCCGGGCCCGGCAGCTTGGTGCCGATCACCGTCGAGATGAAGCTGCCGCTCAGCATGCCGTGGGCGATGCGCTGGCCGAAGCGCGTGCCCTTGGCGAAGCCCTCGTGCAGGTGGATCGGGTTGGTGTCGCCCGACACGCCGGCGAACGCCATGATGTCGGCCTCGGTCACCGTCTTGCCGAACATGGCGGTCTGCCCGACCGTGAGGTCTTCGAGGAAAAGGCCGTTCATCGCCGAGAAATCCGACACCGCTCGCGCTCCCTGTCTGGTCGCACCCTCTTATCACGCTCCGGACCCTATGCCACAGTCGCGGCGATGAGCGAGACCGTCGCCGCCGCCCTTGCTGCCGCGTGCCGCCGCCATTTCGGCGCGGCCGCCCGCATCGAGGCCCTTCACCGCGAATCGGGCGGCGCGTCGCGCCAGACCTGGAGCTTCGACGCCCTGGTCGGCGACCGTCGCCACGCGCTGATCCTGCGGCGCGACCCGCCGGCGGCGGCCGGGCACGACAAAGCGAGCACCACCGCGCTCGACCGCGCCACCGAGTTCCACGTCCTGCGTGCCGCCTACCAGGCCGGCGTGCGGGCGCCCGAACCTTTGTTCGAACTGGCCGCGGCCGACGGGCTGGGCGAGGGCTTCGTGATGCGCCGCGTCGGCGGCATCGCCATCGCCCGCAAGCTGTTGCGCGATGCGCCCTATGCCGCCGCGCGTCCGCGGATCACGGGCCAGCTCGGTGAGATCATGGCGCGGATCCATGCGGTCGACATCGCCACCTTGCCGGCGCTCGAGCGGCGCGATGCCGCCGGCCAGATCGCCAACCTGCGCGCGACGCTCGACATGCTCGACCAGCCGCAGCCGGTCTTCGAGCTCGCCCTGTCGTGGCTCGACCGTCGCAAGCCTCCCTCGACCGCCGCGCCGGTGCTGGTGCACGGCGACTATCGCACCGGCAACTATCTCGTCGACGAGACCGGCGTGACGGCGATCCTCGACTGGGAAGGCGCGCATCTCGGCGATCCGGTCGAGGACCTCGGCTGGCTGTGCGTGAAGAGCTGGCGCTTCGGCGCGATCGACAAACCGGCCGCGGGCTTCGGCAGCCGCGAGGAGCTGTGGCGCGCCTACGAACGCGCGGGCGGCGCCGCAGTCGATCCGGCGCGTGCGCACTGGTGGGAGGTGTTCGGCACGGTGCGCTGGGGCGTGATCTGCATGACCCAGGCATGGCGCCACCTGTCGGGCACGGTGAAATCGATGGAACTGGCCTCGATCGGCCGGCGTGCGGTCGAGACGCAGGTCGACCTGCTGCAGCTGCTGAAGGAGGCGCGCTGATGGCCCAGGACCGTCCCACCGCCGCCGAGCTGCTGGCCGCCATCGCCGACTTCCTGCGCGATGAGGCCACGCCCGCGCTCGACAAGTCCGAACCGCGGCTCGGCTTCCAGATGCGTGTGGCGGTGAACGCGCTCGCCATCCTCGAACGCGAGGCACGGCTGGGGCCGGCCGCCGACGCGCGCGAGCAGGCACGTCTTGCCGGCTTGCTGGGCCGGGACGGCACGCTGGCCGACCTCAATCGGGGGCTTGCCCGCCAGTTGCGCGACGGGGGGCGCGACGAAAGCGACACCGCGCTGATGGCGCATCTCGACGCCACGATCGCCGACAAGATCGCCATCGCCAATCCGAAGTGGAAATAACGCTTCGGCTGCGGCCGAACTATTGGCCGTGGCGCCCGCGCGGGGGCGGGCCTAGATTTCCCTCATGATCACCGTGAACGCCCTCTCCGAAGTCGCCGCCCTGATGGGCGACCCGGCGCGCGCCGCCATGCTGCAACTGCTGATGGACGGCCGTGCCCACACCGCCTCCGATCTCGCGCTCACCGCCGGCATCACGGCGCAGACCGCGAGCGGACATCTCTCGCGCATGGTCGAGGCCAACCTGCTGGCCGCGCGCGCGCAGGGCCGCAACCGCTTCTATCGCCTGGCCTCGACCGACGTGGCGCACGCCATCGAATCGCTGATGGCGCTCGCCGGCAGGCGCGCGGAGCCCGCGTCCAAGACCGCGGCGTGGCGGCGCGATCCCGACCTGCGCTTCTGCCGCACCTGCTACGACCATCTCGCGGGCCAGGTCGGCATCGCCGTCACCGATTCGCTGACGCAGCATGGCCATCTCGAGCCCAAGGGACCGCGCGACTGGAAGCTGACCGGCACCGGCGAGCTGTTCTGCCAGCGCCTCGGCGTCGATCTCGCCGGCGCCAAGAAGGCCGGCACCCGCCACTTCGCGCGCCAGTGCCTCGACTGGAGCGAGCGCCGCCCGCACATCTCGGGCGCGCTGGGCGCCGCCATCGCCGATACGTTCTTCAAGAAGGGCTGGGCCGAACGCCTGCGCCGCGGCCGCACCGTGCGACTCACCGATTCGGGCCGGCGCGCCCTGTCGCGGGATTTCGGAACGTCGGTCTGAGAAAAGAGATCTAGCCGCGCGGCTTCTCGGCGCGCTGGCGGCTGAGCAGCGCGAAGGCGCCCAGCCCCGCCAGCACGTCGTGGCGGCGGCCATAGAGCCGGCCGCGCACCTGGACCATGTGCTCGTCATGGCCCACCACCTCGCCCTCGGCCTGCAGCCACTCGCCGACGCGACCCGGCCCGAGATAGTCGAGCGACAAAGTAAGTGTCACGGCGCGGCGGCCAAGCACGTGCCACACGGTCGAGCCCATCGACGAATCGAGGAAGGCCGCCAGCATGCCGCCATGCACGATGCCCAGCGAGTTGGCATGGCGCGGTTCGGCGAGGAAGCCGCGAATCAGGCGCCCGTCTTCGATCTTCTCGAACCACGGGCCGTTGGCCTCGGCGAAGCCGGTGGCGCCGGCGATCGGCGCGAAGCCGTCAGGGATGGTGGCGATGCGGGGCACTCCTGCATCTTAGGGGATGTGCGCGAGCAGCACCAAGCCGTAGCCGACATAGTAGAAGGCGAGCACCGTGATCAGCCGGTTCGACCATCTGCGGAACTGCGTGTCGCTCAGCCGCTCGAGCAGCAGGCGGCCGAGCGAGGTGCCGACGATCGAGGAAGCGACGGCCAGCCCGAAGAACCACAGCGGGATACCCTCGGCCTGCTGCGCGATCAGCGCACCGAAATAGAAGAGCTTGAAGCCGTGGCCGAACACCTGGCAGGCTGCCTTGGTGGCGATGATCTGCCGCCGCTCGAGCGGCGAGCGCAGGAACATCGTGTCGAGCAAGGGTCCTGTGACGCCGGTCAGCAGCATCAGGGTCATCGAGAAGAGGCCGGTCAGCGCGACTTGCCCGGGCCCGAAGGTGCGCGGCAGGATCTTCTCGGGCATGGCGCGGATCAGGAACGGCGAGCAGCCCAGCATCAGCAGCGCCACCGCCTTGTCCGGGACATAGAGGGTGAGCGACCATAAGCCGACCGCAACCAGGCAGCCCGCGACGTAGAAGCCGATGCTCTGCCAGCGGATGTGCCGCCACCACAGCACCGCGCGCCAGCCGTTGGAGGCCATCTGCGTCACGGCATGCAGGATCATGGCCTGCGGCACCGGAAACAGCGTGAGCAGCACGCCGATCAGGATGAGCCCGCCCGCCATGCCGAAGATGCCGGAGAGCAGCGCCGTGCCGATCATCAGCGCCGAGAGCGCCGCAGCCATGAATATCGTCATGGCTGCCACCGTAGGTGCGGGATATTCAGTGTTCAAATATATGGTATATTGCGTTTCCATACTCTGGTGATATGCCGATGGAATTGCGCCATCTCCGCTACTTCGTCGCCGTGGCCCATGAGGGCCATGTGACGCGCGCCGCCGAGAAGCTGCGCATGCAGCAACCGCCGCTCAGCCAGCAGATCCGCGCGCTCGAGCGCGAGATCGACGCCACCCTGTTCGTGCGCCATCCGCGCGGCGTCACGCTGACCGACGCCGGCCGCGTCTTCCTGGCCGATGCCGAGGCGATCCTGGGCGAGGTCGAGCACGCCAAGATCCGCGCCCGCCGCACGGCGCGCGGCGAGGTCGGCCGCATCGCCGTTGGCTTCACCACCTCGGCACCGTTCCATCCCGTGGTGGCGCGCGCGATGCGCGAGTTCCGGGCCAAGCGGCCCGACGTTTCCTTCGTGCTGGAGGAGAGCAGCTCGGCCGACATGGTGAGCGGCCTGCGCGACGAGCGGCTGGACGTGGCGTTCATCCGCTCCGGCCTCGTCGATCCCGAGGGCATCGCCGTGCATGCGCTCCTGCAGGAGGACACCGCCGTCGCCTTCCCGGCGCGCCATCCGCTGTCGCGGCGGCCGGCGCTGGCGCTCAAGGAACTGAGCGAGGAGACCTTCATCCTCTATCGCAGGCCCGATGGGCGCGGCCTCTACGACGTCATCATCGCGGCCTGCAGCGCGGCGGGCTTCAGTCCGCATGTCGGCCAGGAGGCGCCGCGCATCGTGTCGACGCTCAATCTCGTGGCGGCGGGGCTGGGCATCACCATCGTGCCGGCCTCGCTCAGCCGCCTGCCGCTGGAGGGCGTCGTCTATCGCCCGTTGAAGGGCAAGCCTGCCCTCAAGGTGCCGCTCAACCTCGCCTGCCGGCGCGACGAGCGCTCGGCCGCGACACTCGCCTTTATCGACCTCGTTCGGCGGCTCACGTGACGATCCGCACCATCGGCCACTCGACCCATCCGATCGAGCGCTTCGTCGAGCTGCTGAAGGCGGCCGGCGTCGCGCTGCTGGTCGACGTGCGCTCGACGCCGTACTCGCGCCGCCATCCGCAGTTCGGCAAGGAGCGCCTGGCGCGCAGCCTCGAGGCCGCCGGCATCGGCTATGCCTGGGAAGGCGCGGCGCTGGGCGGCAAGGGCGCCGGCTACAACGAGGCCGCGGCGGGACCTGCGTTCCAGGAGGCGATGTCGCGCCTGATCGCGCGCGACGCGGCCGGCACCGCGGTCTGCCTGATGTGCGCGGAGAAAGAGCCGCTCGAGTGTCACCGCACCGTGCTGGTGTCGCGACGCCTGGCCGAGCGCGGCGCCGAGATCACGCACCTGCTGGCCGACGGCGGCACGCGCGACCATCGCACGGTCGAGGAAACGCTGCTGGCCAAGCTGGGCGGCGGCGACCTGTTCGAGGACCGCGCGCAACTCCTGGCGCGCGCCTACGATGCGCGCGAACGGGCGATGAAGGGAGGCGCGGCATGAGCAAGACCGGCCAAATCGTGCTGGTGACCGGCGCCTCTTCCGGCATCGGGCGGGCGATCGCGCTCCATCTCGCGGCCAAGGGGCATCGTGTGTTCGGCGCCTCGCGCGGCGCCACCGAGGTGCCGGGCGTCGAGGCGATCGCGATGGACGTCGACGACGAGGCTTCCGTGCAGGCGGCCGTTGCGCGTGTGCTGAACGCCGCCGGCCGTCTCGACGCGGTGATCAACAATGCGGGCGTGGCGCTGCGCGGCGCCGTCGAGGACACGCGGATCGAGGAAGCCAAGGCGCTGTTCGAGACGAACTTCTTCGGCGTGCTGCGGGTCTGCCGCGCCGTGCTGCCGGCGATGCGCCAGCAGCGCGGCGGCCTCATCGTCAACGTGAGCTCGCTCGCCGGCGTGTTCGGCTCGCCGTTCAGCGGCCTCTACAGCGCCAGCAAGTTCGCCGTCGAAGGCATGAGCGAGGCGTTGCGCCTGGAGGTCGCGCGCTTCGGCATTCGCGTTGTATTGGTCGAGCCGGGCGACCACGACAGCGCCCTGCCCGCCCGGCGCGCCACCGTGGCGGACGCGCGATCCAACCTTGCCTACGCAGAAGCGTTCGCGCGCTCCAATGCACGGCAGGCCCGCGACGAGGCCCATGCCGCCAAACCCGAGAAGGTCGCCCGGCTGGTCGTGCGCCTGCTGGACATGCGCGATCCGAAGATGCGCTACACGGTCGGGCGGCGCGATCAGCGCATGGTGGCGCCGCTCAAGCGGTTCCTGCCGTCGCGGCTCTACGAACGGATCCTGCGCGGCGCGCTGGGCAT
>JAFEFH010000186.1 GCA_018240695.1 Pseudomonadota bacterium
ACCGCGGCGGCGCGCGGATCGAGCAGCCACCATGAAGCCGCGGCCGTCAGCACGACCGAGAGCAGCGCGGCGAGCGAGGAGTAGCGGAACAGGAAGGCGAACAGCAGCCACAGCGCGCAGGCGAGCGCGCCCAGCTGCCACGACAGGCCCCACAGCACGCCGAGCGTGGTGGCGACGCCCTTGCCGCCCTTGAAGCTCAGCCACGGCGTGAACATGTGGCCGAGCACGGCGCCCAGCGCGGCGGCGGCCGGCGCGACCGGGCCGAAGAACGACGCGATCAGCACCGGCGCGTAGCCTTTCAGGCCGTCGAGCACCAGCACCGCGGCCGCCAGCTTCTTGTTGCCGGTGCGCAGCACGTTGGTCGCGCCGATATTGCCCGAGCCGATCGAGCGGATGTCGCCCAGGCCCGCAGCCCGCGTCAGCAGCAGGCCGAACGGGATTGATCCCAGCAGGAAGCCGAAGACCAGCGGAAAGCCGACATGGACGACGTACCACTGCATCGCGACGGTCCTACGGGCTCAGCACGCGGCAGCTCGTCGAATCGACGAACACGGTGGTCGGCGGGCCGATCAGCTCGGTCGAGATCTGCTCGCCGGCGGCGATGTCGGTCGGACCGAAATAGGCGTCGCCCACCGGCCTCCCGGCATTGAGGAACGTGCACTGGATCTGGGTGGTGAGCGTGCGCGGCGTGTTCGACGTGATCGAGATGCTGACCTGCCAGTAGCGCGCCTCGCCGTAGGTGAGGTTGGTGGCGGTGAGCGTGACCAGCGACACCGGCGTCGAGAAGTTCGGCACCGGGCGCGGGCCGGTGCGGCGCACGGGCGGCTGCGGCTTGGGCATGGCGCCTTCGGGCGGACGATAGCTCGAGGTCGCGTCGCGCGTGTCGAACGCGGCGTCGGGATTGCCGGGCGGCGGCGCGAGCGTGCCGGGCTGCCCCTGGCCGCCCAGGGCGGCGACGCCGCCCCCGGGGACCGTCATCGGCGGCGGAGTGAGCGGCGTGGCCTGCATCGAGCCGCCGCTGGAGGCCGGCGGCGGAGTCGGCGAGGCCGGACGCAGCGGCGTCGGCGACGGTGCGGGCGCCTGCACGTCGCCCACCTTGGTCTGGAGCTTGTCGTAGCAGGCGAGGCGCGCCTGCTGGTCGTTGATCTCGGCGCAGATCTGGATGTGGGTCGTCAGCGCGTCGAGCAGATCCTCGCGCGTCTGCTTGCGCGGCTGGGCCACGGCGGCCGTGGCGACGGCCGCGAGGCCGGCGCCGAGAAGAAGGGAGTATCGAAGCATCGTCGGGAAGCCTTGCTGTACGGGGAAGAGGACCATAGCAGACGAAATGGCCGTTTCGAGGCAGCAAACGGTTCAGGCCGCAGCCGCCTTGTCGGCAAAACTGTCCTCGCGGTAGATCGTGCGGCCCGCGACGATGGTCGCCATGACGCGGCCCTGCACCGGCCGCTCGTCGAACGGCGAGTTCTTGGTCTTGCTCCACAGATCGTCGCGATCGATCTTGTAGGCATAGTCGGTGTCGAACACGACGAGGTCGGCCGGCGCGCCCTTGGCGAGCTTGCCGCCCGGCAGGTTGAGCAGGGCCGCCGGCGCCGTCGACAGGCGCCGGAAGAGCTGCGGCAGGGTGAGCTGCCTGTTGTGCACGAGGTCGAGCGACACCGGCAGCAGCGTCTCCAGCCCGATGCCGCCCGGCAGCGCCTGCGCGAACGGCACGCGCTTGCTGTCCTGGTCCTGCGGGCGATGGTCGGAGACGATGGTGTCGATCGTGCCGTCCGCCAGCCCCTGCACGACCGCGAGACGATCGCTCTCGCTGCGCAGCGGCGGCATCAGCTTGCCGAAGGTGCGGTAGTCGCCGACGGCGAGATCGTTCAGCGCGAAGTAGGCCGGCGCCGTGTCGCAGGTGATCCTGAGCCCGCGCGCCTTGGCCGCCGCGATCGCCTTCACCGATTCGGCCGTGGAGATCTTGGTCAGGTGCAGCCGGCCGCCGGTCATCTCGACCAGGCGGATGTCGCGCTCGACCAGCATCACTTCCGCGAGCGGCGGGCTGCCGGAGAGGCCCATGCGGGTGGCCATCTCGCCGCTCGTCATGTTGCCGCCCGACAGGGTCGGCTCCTGCGGCAGGTGGATGATCAGCGCATCGAACGCCTTGGCGTAATAGAGGGCGCGGCGCAGCACCTGGGCATTGCCGATGGCGTGGTCGGCGTCGGTGAACGCCAGCGCGCCGGCCTCGGCCAGCAAACCCATCTCGGAGAGATGCTGGCCCTCGAGGCCGACGGTCAGCGCGGCGTAGGCGTACATGTTGGTGAGTTTGATCTGGCGGGCGCGGCGCGCCACGAACTCGATCAGCGAGGCGTCGTCGAACGGCGGGTCGTTGTCGGGCAGCAGCACCATCGAGGTGATGCCGCCGGCGGCCGCGGCGATGCCGGCGCTCTCCAGGGTCTCCTTGTGCTCCTCGCCGGGCTCGCCGGTATGGACGCGCGCGTCGACGATGCCGGGCGCGAGATAGAGCCCGCCGCAATCGACCGACTGGATGCCGTAGGGCGCGCCCGAGGCGAAGAGATTGGGGCCGAAGTCGGCGATGCGGCCGTCGCTGATCAGCACCGCGCCGAGATACTCGGCATTGGCGACCGGATCGACGATGCGGGCGTTGATATAGGCCGTCGAGCCGGCATGCGGCGGCGCCGTGCGAATGACATTGCCGCTCATGTGCGCGCCTTCAGAGGCGCGGTTCCAATGACGCACCTCATATGGTCACTCCCATCGAGTTGCGCTGCCCGCCGATCAGCGCGTCGAGGCAGGCCATGCGGACGGCGACGCCCATCTCGACCTGCTCGTGGATGATGCTGCGGTCGAGGTCGTCGGCGACCTCCGAGTCGATCTCGACGCCGCGGTTCATCGGGCCGGGGTGCATCACCAGCGCGTTGGGCTTGGCGAACTTCAGCTTCTCGTGGTCGAGCCCGTAGAAGCGGAAGTATTCGCTGATCGACGGCACGAACGAGCCCTGCATGCGTTCGGTCTGGAGGCGCAGCATCATCACGATGTCGACGTCCTTCAGCCCGGTGCGCATGTTGTAATGGACCTCGACGCCCATGCGGTCGATGTCGGTCGGCATCAGCGTCGGCGGGCCGACGACGCGCACGCGCGCGCCCATGATCTGCAAGAGGTGGATGTTCGAGCGCGCGACGCGGCTGTGCATGATGTCGCCGCAGATCGCGACGAGCAGGCCCTGGAGGCTGCCGAGGCGCCGGCGGATGGCGAGCGCGTCGAGCAGCGCCTGGGTCGGATGCTCGTGCTGGCCGTCGCCGGCGTTGATGACGGTGCAGTTGACCTTCTGGGACAGCAGGTTGACCGCGCCGGACTCCGCGTGGCGCACGACGATCGCGTCGGGCCGCATGGCGTTCAGGGTCATCGCCGTGTCGAGCAGCGTCTCGCCCTTTTTTACGGAGGAGGTGGCGACGTCCATGTTGATGACGTCGGAGCCCAGCCGCTTGGCCGCGACCTCGAAGCTGGTGCGGGTGCGGGTGGAATTCTCGAAGAACAGGTTGATGACGGTGCGGCCCGCGAGCTTGTCGCGGCGTTTGTCGATGGACCTGTTCTGGTCGATGTAGGTTTCGGAAAGGTCGAGCAAACCTGAAATCGTTTCAGGCGACAGACCTTCGATGCCGAGCAGGTGGGGCAACCTCGGCACGCCCGCGCTATTCTTTGTCACTAAAGCGCGACGTTAAGCACGCAGGCGCCGCGCCCGCAAGACAACGTGCTGGTGGATAAGCCGTCAGGCGGTGGGGCGCGGCCCAATGTAGCGGGCGCGCGGCCGGATCAGCGCACCGTGGGCGGACTGCTCGAGGGCGTGCGCGATCCAGCCGACCGTGCGGCCGAGCAGGAAGAGCGCCAGCGCCGAGTCTTTCGGCAGACCGAGTGCACGCTCCACGACCACGGTGCTGAAGTCGACATTGGGCCGCCGCCCCGTCAGGCGCTCGGCCGCCGCGGCGACCGATTGGCCGAACAGGCGCTCGGGCGACTGCGGCAGGATCTCGGCCAGCATCTCGAGCAGGGTGGCGGCGCGCACGTCGCCGTCGGGATAGAGCTGGTGGCCGAAGCCCGGCAGCGGGCCATCGTCGCGCAGCTGGCGCACGAGCTCGGCGTCGAGGTCCGGCGCCTGCCGCAGCTTCTCCAGCATCGCCGAGACATGCCGGGTGAGGCCGCCGTGGCGCGGCCCGTTGATGGCGGCGAGGCCGGCCACCGTCGCGCCGTAGAGATTGGCGCCGGTCGAGGCGACGACGCGGGCGGCGAAGGCCGAGGCGTTGAACTCGTGGTCGGCGGACAGGACCAGCGCCGCGCGCAGCAGCGGCGCGTGGCCGGGCTGGACGTTCCAGGCGGCGGCGAGCTGCTCGTGCACGGGCAGGGGCGAGACCGGCTCGCCGGTCACGGCGGCGGTCAGCAGGCGCAGGATGCGCACGCCGGTCTCGATCATGGCGACGCGGTCCTGCACCCAGCTCGGATGATCCCAGCGCGCCGCCGCCGGCAGCAGGATCAGGCAGCGGTCGACGGTCGACAGGGTCGGCGTCGCGGCCCACGCGTTGCGCAGCGCCGTCGACATCGGCGGCAGGTTCTTGGCGTCGAACGGGCGGTCGTCGCATTCCCAGAGGAGGTGCGCGACCTGCTCGAGCGAGACGCTGCGCGCCAGCCGCGTGGCGTCGTGCCCGCGGTAGAAGAGACGGCCGTTGTCGATCAGTGTCAGCGAGGATTCGAGGACCGGCGTGCCGAAGTCGAGCGCATTGGCCGCGATCGACTCGGCCTTGCGTCCGACATCGCGGCGGCGCTTCAGGTGCGAGACGTCGTCGGCGCGATAGCGCCGCTCGCGGCGGCCGCTGGTGGCTTCCGAGCGCAGCAGGCCGCGGCTCACATAGGCATAGAGCGTGGCAGGGGAGACGCCGAGGCGGCGCGCCGCTTCGGCCGAGCTGATCCATTCGAGGCTCATGAATGAATATTGAAGGAATCTATCAATATTGACAATACATGCAGTCGACCCGAATTCTCGACGTGAACAACCAAGGGGATTTGCGATGTTGCAGACACGGGTGAACAGCGGCCTCGACGGGGTGATCGTGGCCGACACCATCATGAGCGAGGTCGATGGAGAGGCCGGCCGGCTGGTGGTGCGCGGCCATGCGCTGCCCGAACTGGTGGCGACGCGCGGCTTCGAGGGCGTCGCGGCGCTCCTGTGGAGCGACTATGCCGAGGGCGGCGGCGATCCGGCCGCGGTGAGCCGCGGGCTGGCGGCGGCGCGGGTGCGCGCCTTCCGCGACGTGCCGAAACTGCTGGCGGCGACCGAGGGCCTCACCCCGGTCGAGGCGCTGCGGGTCGGGCTCGGCATGCTGCCGGACTCCGATCCGCTGCCGCATCACTACCTGGTCTGCGGCGCGCTGCCGGTGTTCCTCGCCGCCGTGCTCAATCGCGCCAAGGGCACGAGCCCGCTCGCGCCCGATCCCACGCTCACCACCGCGCAGGACCTGCTGCGCATGATCCGCGGCCAGCGTGCGGGCGAGGTCTTCGAGAAGGGGCTCGATGCCTATCTCGCGACGGTGGCCGATCACGGCTTCAACGCCTCGACCTTCACCGGCCGCGTCGTGGCCTCGACGCAGGCGGGACTGATCTCCTCGGTGCTGGCGGCGCTCTGCGCGCTGAAAGGCCCGCTGCATGGCGGCGCGCCGGGTCCGGTGCTCGACATGCTCGACGATATCGGCGACGCGTCCAACGCCGAGGCGTGGTTCGACGACGCCTTCGCCAGGGGCACGACGCTGATGGGCTTCGGCCATCGCATCTACAAGGTGCGCGATCCGCGGGCCGACGTGCTGAAGAGCACCGTCGCGACCCTGCCGGCGACGGCGGGCCGGCTCGCCTTCGCGACGGAAGTCGAGAAGGGTGCGATCGCGGCACTGCGCAAGCACAAGCCCGGCCGCCGGCTCGACACCAACGTCGAGTACTACACGGCGCTGCTGCTGGAGGCGCTCGACATCCCGCGCGAGGCGTTCACCGCCCTGTTCGCCGTCGGCCGCGCCGCCGGCTGGTGCGCGCATGTCTTCGAGCAGGAGAAAGGCGGCCGCATCATCCGCCCCCAGTCGAACTATGTCGGGCCGCGCCCGTCATAGGCCGGCTGGCGGACCGCCGACCCGCGCCATGTCCGGGCGCGAGTGCCGGCGGCGTCGAACACCCAGACGATCATCTGCGCGCCGTCCGGGGTGAAACGCACGTTGAAGTGGCGGCGCCAGAAGCTGCCGTCGGCATAGGAGAACAGCGCCTCGGTGCCGAGCGAATCCGGCCGCACGGTCAAGGTCGCCGAGCGGGGCGCGGGTTTGGCATCCGAATCGATCAGCGGCGCCAGGCCGCCGATGGGAATGCCGAAGCGCAGGGTCTCGCCGGCCTCCGGCGTCTCCATCGGGCCGGCGGTGATGCGCGACCAGACCATCGTCGCGCCGGCCTGCTCGCGGATCGAGAAGGCCGCGCCGAACGGCGTGCGGTCGTCGAGGTCGACATGCGGCTTCGGCGGCGGCGGAACGATGTCCTCGAGGGGGATCGATCCGTAGAAGGCCAGTGCGCCCCAGTAGACGCCCAGCCAGTCGGGCTGGACCCCCGATGACGGCGTCGCGGCGGGCTCGGCGTGGGCCCGCGACAGAAGGAAGGGCGCTCCGGCCAGCAGGAGCGACCGGCGATTCAGCCGGAGGCGCGCCCTACCGGGCAACGCTCCGTTCCTCGTAGGTCTCGAAGAAGCGCCGGCCGGCGCCGCGCTGGTTCTCGTAGATCGAGCCCTGATGGTCGGCGGCCGGCAGCGGCATGCGCACCGGGGCGGGCGAGATGCGCGGCTCGACGCTCGACGTGCCCAGCACCATCTTGTCGTTGAAGTCGTCGAAGTTGCCGGGGCCCATCAGCGGCCACGCGTCGGCGGCGGCGTATTCGTGCAGCAGCAGGCGGCGCTGGCGGTTGGAGTGGTTGAGCGCCGAGCCGTGCACCAGGCGCACGTGATGGATGGTCATCGATCCGGCCGGGCCCATCAGCGGCACCGCCTTGGAGAGATCGATCTTGTTGGCGGCGGGGTCGAGCGCGCCGCAGAAGCGGCCGTCGGCGTGATGATCGTAGGTCGGCCCGTGATGCGAGCCGGGGATCACCATCAGCGGGCCGTTGTCGGCATCGCAGTCGTCGAGATAGATGCCGGTCGCCAGCACGTCGTCGTTGGTGTGCGGATAGAAGGCCCAGTCCTGGTGCCATTCGACCGGCGCGCCGTAGCCCGCCGACTTCATGTTGAGCTTGCCCCCGTAGAGCCGGATGTCGGGGCCGAGCAGGCCGGTCAGGATCGAGGTGATCTTGGGGTCGCGCGTCAGCGCGCGGAAGAATTCGAAGCGCTTGAAGATCGCGGGCTTCAGCCGGCGCACGCGGGGCAGGGTGGCGCTGTGGCTGGCCTCGAGGTCGTAGAGGTCGTCGTTGGCGGCGACGCCGCGCGCCTCCGACACGATGCGATCGGTGAGCGCGCGCAGCTCGGCGAGCTGCTCGCCCTGGATGAGGCGCGGAATGACCAGGTAGCCGTCCCGCCGGTAGGTTTCGATCTGCTGGGGAGTAAGCATGCGAAAGCATAGCACGGGACACGGGCTTCGCCGATAATCCCGACATGGCGATCCGGGCCCTGTTTCCGACCCTTCTGTACAAGAACGCGCTGGGCGGGCGCGATTGGCCGCACTTCAACCGCGACCTCGGCGACGAATGCCAGGCGCTGGCGGCGTCGGACGGGCCCGGCCGGCGCTGGTCGGCGCGCAACTATCTGGGTGGGTACACTTCTTATGGGTCGCTCGACCGGCTGCATCTGGTCTCGCCGCGTTTCGCCGCATTGCGCCGCCGGCTCGACAAGCACGTCCGCGCCTTTGTCCGCGACCTGCACTACGACCTCAAGGGCCGCAAGCTCGCCATGACCGACTGCTGGGCGAACGTGATGCCGGCCGGCGTGGTGCATTCGCTGCACCTGCATCCGGCTTCCTTCATCAGCGGTACTTATTATGTGGCGGTGCCACGAGGGGCAGGGGCGCTCAAGGTCGAGGATCCGCGCCTGTCGCGCCACATGGCGGCGCCGCCGCGGCGGGGCGATGCCCCTGAAGCGTTCCGTGCGCATGTCAGCATCGCCACGCATGCCGGCGACGTGCTGCTGTTCGAGAGCTGGCTGCGCCACGAGGTGCCACCCGCCGACTACACGGGCGAGCGCATTTCGGTGAGCTTCAACTACGGCTGGTCCTCGTGAAGGCGGCGGCGCTAGCCGCTCTTCTTGTTCTCGCGGCGCTGCCCGCGCAGGCCGCCGACTGTCCGCTCGATCTCGGCCATGGCACCGGGCTCGTGGTCTACTCCCAGCAGTTCATCCTCGCGGTGCGGCCGGAGCCGGCGACGATCGAGGTCGGGCAGGCGGTGGTGCTGCACCTCAACGTCTGCACCAAAAGCGGCGAGCCCGCGGAGCTCACCAGGGTCGATGCGCAGCTCGACGAGGCCAACGTGATCGCCGAGGCGCATATCGTGCCGGGCATCGAGGGCCGCTATCGCGTCGAGGGGCTGGTGTTCACCGCCGCGGGCGCGTGGGAGATCGGCTTCGAGGTGGCGGGGGGCGGCAAGGCCGAGCGGTTGACGCACGACCTGATCGCCAAGTGACGCGCTACGCGAGGCGGGCGAGCGCGCTTTCCAGGATCCACGCCGCGGCGGCGGCATCGACCCTTTCGGCGCGCTTGGCGCGGGTCATGTCGTAGTCGTCGATCATGCCGCGGGTCACCGCGGCGGTGCTGAGCCGCTCGTCCTGGAAGACGACGGGCAGCGCCGCGAGCTTCGGCCCGCCGTGATTGGCGATGTTGGTCGCGAACTGGCGGATCGACTGGCAGCGCGGGCCTTCCGTGCCGTCCATGTTGAGCGGCAGGCCGATCACCAGCGCCTTGACCTCGTACTTGGCCGCGAG
>JAFEFH010000187.1 GCA_018240695.1 Pseudomonadota bacterium
CACGAACACCGCGACCGGCGTGGCGAAGCCCGTGAGGAACAGGGTCATCAGCACCAGCGCCACGGCGACGTAGGTGATGCGCATCAGGCAGAGCAGGTTGCGGTTGCCGATCCGGTCGCCGGCCATGCCGAAGAACGGCGAGATCAGCGTGCCGAGGAATTGCAGCGCGCCGTAGACCGCGAGCGCCAGCACCGAGCCGGTCGTGACCAGCACGTACCAGCCCAGGATCACGCCCTCCATCTCGAAGGCCCACGAGGCCAGCAGGTCGGCCGGCCACTGGAAGCGGAAGCTGCGAACCTGGAACGGCGCCAGAGCCGGTACGCGCGCGAAGACACTCACGTCTTGTTGGTTTCCTCTTCCCCGCGTTGGGGGAGAGCAACGGTACGCCTCCCCATCGCGGCCAGCAATGCACGCGCGTTCGCCACGGGCCTGGCGGTCGTAGCGGGCTATGTCGACGCCATCGGCTTCCCCCATCTCGGCGGATACTGCGTGTCCTTCATGAGCGAAAACTCGACGCGGCTGGGCGTCGGCCTCGGCGCGTCGCCGGGCGAAGCCGTGATCCCCGTGTCACTGAAGCGCTGCGCTCGGCTCGAGATGGGGAAATTTGTCCGGCAACGAGCCGTTTGGCGCGCGGACTCCGATGCATTCGTTGCAAGCCCGTCGCCACTATCGGGGCGAACGTGACCATCTTGGGTGTTCTGTCGTGACGCGCCTATGATCGTCCAACGATGGACCTCATTCAGCGGCGATCTCCCCCTCCACTCATCGACGTCGGCGCTTCGGGAAACGTAAGAAAAATCCGGGTCGCTGGCATCTTTACACGGTCTATGAACGGCCAAAACGGCCGGTCCGGGGCTCGCGAGGGGCTCGCGAGCCCTCGCGAGGAATCGCCTTCGATGCAGGTGGGACGGGCCTCCGATGCCGATCCTCGCGAGCCGCTGTTTTTTGACGCGGCGTCGAGTGGACTGGGCGGAAACCGTGGAAAAGCCTTATTACATTCCCATTTTGTATATTGTGAGGGATATCTCCGGAGACTACAGCGGCCGAGGACTGTGGTAGAGGAGCGTGGTCCTTGAGGGTAAAACCTAGTCCGTTAGTCGGACTTGCGCCGGGGGGCGCCAGAGGGCAGGGTAAAAAGGACGACCGTCAAGCGGCCCCGCGTTCCGGGCCGTACGCGGATTTTGCGTTGGAGACAGAGTCCGTGACGGTCGCGGTAGCTCAGAAGACCAAGTTCCAGCTGATCCTGATCAAGCCCACTCATTACGACGATGACGGCTACCCGATCACGTGGATGCGCTCGCACATTCCGTCGAACACGCTCGCCGCGCTGTACGGCCTCGGCGAGGAATGCCAGCGCCGGCAGGCGCTCGGCCCCGACGTCGAGATCGTCATGCGCCCGATCGACGAGACCAACACGCGCGTCCGTCCCGACCGGATCATGCGCGAGATCCGCCGCACCGGCGGCAAGGCGCTGATCTGCCTGGTCGGCGTGCAGACCAACCAGTTCCCGCGCGCCGTCGACATCGCGCGCCCGTTCCTCAAGGCGGGCTTCCCCGTCGCGCTCGGCGGCTTCCACATCTCGGGCTGCCTCTCGATGCTGCCGGTGACGCCGCCGGAGATCCAGGAAGCGATGGACATGGGCATCTCCATGTTCGCGGGCGAGGCCGAGGAAGGCCGCTTCGACGACGTCCTGCGCGATGCGTGGAACGGCACGATGAAGCCGCTCTACAACTACATGGACGACCTGCCGAACCTCGAGGGCGCGCCGACGCCGCACCTGCCGCCGTCCGCGCTGTCGCGCAACGAAGGCGGCATGTCGAGCTTCGACCTCGGCCGCGGCTGCCCGTTCCAGTGCTCGTTCTGCACCATCATCAACGTGCAGGGCCGCAAGAGCCGCTTCCGCAGCGCCGACGATCTCGAGGCGATCATCCGCGAGAACTACAGGCAGGGTATCCGGTCGTTCTTCATCACCGACGACAACATGGCCCGCAACCGGCACTGGGAGGACTTCTTCGACCGGCTGATCGAGATGCGCGAGAACGAGGGCATCGACGTCTCGCTGATCATCCAGGTCGACACGCAGTGCCACCGCATCCCGAACTTCATCCACAAGGCGCGTTGGGCCGGCGTCTATCGCGTGTTCATCGGTCTGGAGAACGTCAATCCGGACAACCTGATGGCGGCCAAGAAGCGTCAGAACAAGATCACCGAGTATCGCAAGATGCTCCAGGCGTGGCACCAGAGCGGCGCCTCGACGTGGGCCGGCTACATTCTGGGCTTCCCCGGCGACACGCGCGAGTCGATCCTGCGCGACATGGAGATCATCAAGAAGGAGCTGCCGCTCGACATCCTCGAGCTGTTCATCCTGACGCCGCTGCCCGGCTCCGAGGACCACCAGAAGCTCTGGAAGCAGGGCGTATGGATGGACTCCGACCTCAACAAGTACGACGTCCATCATCGCTGCGTGCACCACCCGAAGATGAGCGACGCCGAGTTCGACCAGGTCTACAAGGAGGCTTGGCGCGCCTACTACACGCCCGAACACATCGAGACGGTGACGCGCCGCCACGGCGCCATCCCCGGCCGCAACCCGGCCGAGGTCGCGAAGTTCATGACCATGTTCAAGATCGTGTTCGAGGCCGAGGGCATCCATCCGCTGGAAGGCGGCGCGGTGCGCCTGAAGTATCGCCGCGATCGCCGCCACGGACTGCCGATCGAGCCGGCCGGCCTGTTCCACTGGAAGCTGGCGCGCGAGAACTGGCGCAAGATCAAGATCTACGGCCGCCTCGCCTACGAAGGCTGGCGCATCGGCCGCATGGTGAAGAACGATCCCAGGCGCCTCGAGTACACCGACCTCGCGCTCGAGCCGGTGGTCGACGAGGACATGGACAAGCTCTCGCTGTTCGCCGAGACCTCGGGCGGCGGCGCCGCCGTGAGCAAGCGCCGCAACGAGGACCTCGCGCGCGCCAAGGTCGCGGCCGCGCAGAACCAGAAGCTCGCCGCCGCCGAGTAGCCTCTACGCCGGCCGGGCCGGCGACGAGGTCAGTGCACCGTCGGCGTCACCTGGTCGAGCCCGTCGGCCGCGGTCGCGGAGATGGTGGTGCGCACCATCGAGCGTTCCCTGGCGTAGTCCCACGGCCGGCCGCGATGGAGCATCGCGCGGTTGTCCCACATCACGACGTCGCCCTGGTGCCACTTGTGGACGTAGACGAACTCGCGCTTGGTCGTCTCGTCCATCAGCTCGGCCAGCAGCTGGCGCGCGTCGCGGTCGTCCATGCCGTCGATCGCATAGGCGTGGCTGGCGATATAGAGCGCGCGGCGGTTGTTCGTCGGGTTCAGCCAGTTCATGCGCCAGCGCACCGGCGGCAGCGCCTTGCGCTCTTCGGCATTGGCGAGGTCGGGATGGATCTGGTCGCGGCTGTTGGCATAGGAGTGCGTCGCCACCGCGTCCTGCAGCCTGGCGCGCAGGTCGCCCGGCAGGCGCTCCCAGGCGAGCCGCGTCGAGGTGAACTCGGTGTCGCCGTCAGCGCCCGGCAGGACGCGCGCGCTCAGCACCGAGGCGAGCGCCGGCGTCTTCTTAAAGGACGAGTCGGTGTGCCACAGCGCGTTGGCCTGCGCGACCAGCACCTGGCGGTGCGAGGGCGGCACGATGGCGCCGTCGGGTCCGACATTGGTGAGACGCGAGTAGAAGCTGCCGGCGCCGACCGACACGGCCTTGGTGAGTTCGAGCGGTCCGAAGGCGCGGCTGTAGGCGACCTGGATGTCGTCGGCGATCGGCTGGTCGCGGAACAGCAGCAGCGAGTGTTCCTCGAACGCCGCGCGGACGGCCTTGTAGGCCTCGGCGTCGGTGGCGACGTCGAGCACGCTCACTCCCCGGACTTCGACGCCGAACCCTTGAGCCAGCGGCACCAGTTCCATGACGGTCCTCCTCGCGGGCCCTGTCCCGGGCCGTGGCGTATTTTAACGCATCGCTGCCCGGAGCGGCTATAGTGGGATGACATGGCCGTTTCCTCCAACGCACCGCGCCTCGCCTTCGTCGCCGCCGCCACCCCGGCCGCGCGCGCCGCGCGTGTCGCCCTGGAAAAGCGCTACGGCGCCGCCACTCCGGCCGAGGCCGACTATATCGTGGCGCTGGGCGGCGACGGGCTGATGCTCCAGACCCTGCACCGCAACATGAGCCGCCGCACGCCGATCTTCGGCATGAACCTCGGCACGGTCGGCTTCCTGCTGAACCAGTACCGCGCCGGCGGGCTGCTGGCCCGGCTGCGCGAGGCCCGGCGCGTGACCCTGACGCCGCTGCGCATGGTGGCGCGCACGACGCGCGGCCAGACGCGCGAGCTGCTCGCCATCAACGAAGTGTCCCTCTTCCGCTCCAGCCGCCAGACCGCGCGCGTGGCGATCTCGGTTGACGGCAAGCGGCGCCTGCCCGAGCTGCATTGCGACGGCGTCATGGTGGCGACGCCCGCCGGCTCGACCGCCTACAACCTCTCCGTCCACGGCCCGATCATCCCGCTCGGCACCGGCCTGCTGGCGCTGACGCCGATCAGCGCCTTCCGCCCGCGGCGCTGGCGCGGCGCGCTGCTGCCGCGCCATGCCGAGGTGACGTTCACCGTGCTCGATCCGCGCAAGCGCCCGGTCGCGGCCGCCGCCGATTCCGAGGACATCGCCAACGTCGAGAAGGTGACGGTGACCGAGGCGAGCGACATCGAACTCACCCTGCTGTTCGATCCCGAGCACGACCTCGAGGAGCGCATCCTCAAGGAGCAATTCAACCCCTGAGCCGCGGCTACGCCCTCGTCGTGATGCCGCCGTCGACCACCAGCAGGTGGCCGTTCACATAGGCCGCCTCGTCGGAGGCGAGGAACAGCGCGCAGTTGGCGGTGTCCCAGCCGGTGCCCATCTTGCCGGTCGGCGAGGCGCGGTTCCGGATCGCGATCATCTTGTCGTAGGCCTGGTTGTGGTCCTTCTCGCCCTTGGCGTACTCCTCGGCCAGGAAGTCGATCATCGGCGTGTGCATCAGGCCGGGCAGGATGGCGTTGCAGCGGATGCCGCGCTCGGCATATTCCGACGCGATCGCCATGGTGAGCGAGTTCACCGCGCCCTTGCTGGCATTGTAGGCGACATAGCTGATGCCCTTCGGGACCCGGATCGAGGCGATCGAGCTCACGTTCACGATCGCGCCCTTGCCCTGCTTCTCCATGATCGGGAGCACATGCTTGGCCGTGAGGAAGAAGCTGGTGACGTTGACGTCGAACACCTTGTGCCAGTCGTCCTCGGAGAGTTCGACCGGACCGCCGGTCGAGCCGATGCCGACATTGTTGTCGAGGATGTCGACCCGGCCCCACTTGGCCATGCAGGCATCGACCATCGCCTTGACCTGGGCGCTGTTCGAGGCATCGCACTCGAACGCCGCGGCCTCGCCGCCTTCCTTGGCGATCAGGCCCACGGTCTCGTCGGCGGCGGCGCGCTTGCGGTCGACGCAGAAGACCTTGGCGCCCTCGCGCGCGAACGTAACGGCGGTGCACTTGCCGTTGCCCCAGCCCGGCCCGCTCGAGCCCGCGCCCACCACGATCGCCACCCTGTCCTTCAACCTGCCGGCCATTGTCCTTCCCTCCGTTTGCGGCGAGTGTAGCATCCCATGGAAGATCATCAGCACTACATGCGCGAGGCCCTTGCGCTGGGCGAGACGGCGGGCCGGGAAGGCAATCAGGGCGTCGGCGCCGTGATCGTGCGCGACGGCACGGTGGTGGGGCGTGGCCGCAACCGCATCAAGACGGCGACCAACCCGCTGATGCATGCTGAGACGGACGCCATCGCCGACGCCTGCCGCGCGCTCGGCACGAGCGATCTCTCGGGCACTACCCTCTACACGACCATGGAACCCTGCCCGATGTGCGCGGGCGCGCTGCTCCAGGCGAGGATCGGCGCGTGGGTGGTGGGCGGCCGCTTCAAGTCGGTGGGCCGCACCGACATGGGCCGCTATTCGATCGAGAGCTTCGCCGACTTCGTCGCGGCGGAGGTCGCAATCACCTCGGGCGTGCTCCAGCAGGAGTGCGAAGCCTTGCGCAACCGCTACTTCCCGCGCAACTAGGTCCGGCGCGTCGGCACGGGTGATCCAGTCGCGGGATGGAAGCACGGACGAGCGATTTATTCTACACAATACAATTTATACGTGCTTGACGCTACCGTCGCGCACACGGACGCTCGGACTCCATCAGCGTAACTCCATATGAACCCCTTCCTCGAAGACCCTCGCTATCGGACGACTGTTCGCCTCGGACTATTCGCTCTCCAGGTAGGCGGCCTGCTTGTCGTCGAGAGCAATGCGCTGCCGCCAACGATCGCGATCGTCGCGGGATGCACTGCTCTGTTTTCTCTATCGGCGATAATGTTCGGCATCGGTCGCATGCGACTCTCCACGCTTGCCCCATGGGCGGCGATCTGCGTTCCGCTGACATCTTGGATCGTCCTGTACAATAGCGAGAACCAAAACTGGGGTTTCGGCCCCGCCGCGTTCGTCGATCTTCTTGCCTCGATCGTCGAGTCTGGCGTTGTCGTGTTCGTTTGCCATGTTTTCGTGGCCGCAGCGGATGCCGATCGACGCTTGATTGCGACCTACCCGACTTATGTCAATCAGGCATGGACGTTGGCTACGGAATTGCTCCTCGTAGGTACTGGAATCTTCATGTTCTGGGCCGTCGCGTTCGGTGGCCTGTGGCTTTTCTCTATCGATGCGCCAAAACTTTTCCTCGTAACAGAAGTCTTGTTCCCTCTCTCCGGCTTGGTCGCGATCGCCGTTCTCGATCTACTCGACCGTCGCCCTGCCGCGCTGAAGGCAGCACGGTCGTTTCTGCTGGCCTCGCTGTCGTGGGCCCTGCCAGTCGCGATATTGATCTTATTTGGGAACTTGGTCTGGACTGCCATCGCGCAACCGAAGCGGCTCTGGGACATCGATGAAAATTCCAGCACTCTTTTTCTGGCAGCGCTCGTTCTCGTCGTTTTCATCAACGCTGCGTTCCGTGACGGCGGGCGACAAGGCGATCGCCTATCTTCTCTATTTCTTGTGCATGCGCGATTCGCCGCCGTCTTCTTCCTTGTTGTCGCGGTGGCGCTATACGCAGGGATCGAGGTGGGCGCCTACTTCGAAAAGGGATGGACGCCATACGGCATCACAAACGTCGCTATTGCTGTGATATTGGGCGCCTACGGTTTGGGCTATTTCGGGACCGCACTGGCGACGGGGACAGCACTACGTGGATTGCCAGCGACAAACATCGTTACCGCCTTGGCCGGTATCGCGCTCTTTCTCGCATCAAACACGCCTCTTCTCGATTCCAATCGGCTGGCAGTCGACTATCAATTGAAACGCCTTGCCTCCGGCCAAATCGCTCCGGACAAGTTCGACTACGACATGTTGTTCTTTGACGCCGGCCCCTACGGACGAGAAGCATTGCAAGGCCTGGCTCAAACGCCCGGCGACCAAAACACCAATGAAATCGCCAGACGCGCTGGAGAAACTCTCGAATCCGCGGCCCTAAGACGACGAAACAAGCGCATGGAGGGTCACGGTCGCGATGGTTCCTGAGCGATGCTTCCGTCATCTCACGGAGGAGACGAAATTGCCTTCTCTCCGGGAAAGTACACGAAATAGTCCTTGTGACCGAACACCCTGCCGCCTTGTCTTCCAATAGTGGTGGCAAATTCGCCTATCGGGCTGCGATGCCCAGCAGCATCCATGTCGTAGTGATCGCGCAATGCGCTCAATTTCCCTTTGAACGTGTAGGATCCATTGTCGTTTATCACGAGTGTTCCTTCGATTCCGAGAGTGATGTGACCGATCAACCATTTGGTGAGTGACGATTGATCCGCGTGAAATCCAGTTGTGCCCTTGATGTCATAGGTGCCCGGCTTGCCTTCGCGCAGTTTCTCTTCGACCACCTTGAATTGCTCGGGTTGAACTGATCGGGTGTCTATTTTCTCGAAGGGAATCTGACGTGGCTCACCGGAGCCGCCGAGCCAGTGATCGTAAGCTTCGGATGCGCTCGTGATCTCGGACAACTTCGACAAGTCCGCTGGCACAGCAGATGGGTTGTCTGCCTGTCCAGGTTTTGGCGCCGCCCGTGAGTCGTCTGTGTTTGAAGGAAGCGTCGGATTCGGGGCCGGATCAAGTGGTTCCCGCTGGGTTGAATCGGCCGCCGGAGCTTGCGCAAGTTCAGAACTGCCTTGAGGTATCGTGGCCGCGTCGTCAGGAGTGTGGTTGACGGGAAGGATGCGGCCGCCGCTCGGACCGTTCGAGATCTGCGGCTGCGGCGGTGCCGCGTATTCGAGACGGCTCTGATCCGCCCCTTGCGCAGGCGGACCATTCTCGCCTTCGGGGTAGCTCTTCGCCGCGGCGAAGGGCTGTATGGTGTCGATCTGTGCCTGCAACGGCGCTGCATGCGCGGGGTCGAGCTGATCCCGCACCTGAGTGAGCAGCGCATTGGCGCCTTGCGTGTCGCCCCGGTCGAGGCGGGCCTGGATCGCGGCGCCGAGGACGCCGCTGCGCGCAGTGGCGGCCGCGGTGTCCTCGGGCTCGCCGCCGGGTAGCCCTGTGCCTACCCGCGCATGGGCCCGCGCGGCGGATGCCGCGGCATGGCCCAGGGTGTCGATCAGCGCGTCGTCGCCGTGATGGAGCGCCGCCTCTTTCGTGAGCAGCGCGATGCGGTCCTGCGCGACCTGGCGCTGCCAGGCCAAGCTCTGCTCGGCGACGTGGCGCGCCATGCCGTCGCGCGTCAGCTCCATCTGCGCGCCCAGCGCCGAGGTCAGCCGGCCGCGCTGGTAGTCGTTGGCGGCGCGGTCGATCAGATCCTGGCGG
>JAFEFH010000188.1 GCA_018240695.1 Pseudomonadota bacterium
CCCGTCACCAAGTGGAGCGTGCAGGTCGAGCGCGCCGACGAGCTGGGCCCGATCCTCCAGCGCGCCTTCAAGATCGCCAACGAGGCGCCGGCCGGCCCGGTGTTCGTGGCGCTGCCGATCGACGTGATGGAGCAGGAGACGTCGGTCGCCGCCACGCATCCGGCCAAGCTGTTCCCCAAGGCCGTGCCCGATCCCGCCGGCATCGACGCGATGGTGACGCTGATCGCGGCGGCCAGGAGCCCGGCGATCGTGGCGGGCGACGACGTCGCGCGCGCCGGCGCCGACAGGACGCTGCTGAGCGTCGTCGAGAAGACCGGCGCGGCGGTGTGGCAGGAGGGGCTGCGCGGCCAGAATTCCTTCCCGACCGATCATGCCGCCTATCGCGGCACGCTCGCTTTCGACGCGCCCGGCATCGCCAAGCAGCTCGCGGGCAACGATCTCGTGCTGATGGTGGGTGGGCCGTTCTTCGAGGAAGTGTGGTACGGGCCGGGCTCGCCGTTCGCCGCGGGCACCAGGGTGTTGCAGATCGAGGCCGCGCCAGCGCGGCTCGCCTACAACTTCACGCTCGATGCCGGCGTGGTCGCCGATGTCGGCGCGGCGCTGGCGGCGCTCGACAAGGCGTTGCCGAAGATCGACGGCGCGGCCAGGCGCAACGAGGCGCTGAAGGCGCAGAAGGATGCCGAGGATGCCGCGCAAAAAGCGCGCGTCGAGAAGGCGTGGGCGCGCACGCCGACCTCGATGGCGCGCTGCATGGCCGAGCTCAAGGCCGGCGCCCCGAAGGACGTGGTCATCGTCGACGAGACGATCACGGCCAATCTCGATCTCTTCAAGACGTTCTTCTTCAAGGGACCGGGCGACTATTACTCCGGCCGCGGCGGCGGCATCGGCCAGGGCCTCGCCGGCGCGATCGGCGTGGGCGTCGCCCAAGCAACAAAGGCGCAGAAGCGGCCGATCCTCTGCGTCTCGGGCGACGGCTCGTCGATGTATTCCATCCAGGCGCTGTGGACTGCGGCGCACCACGATCTGCCGATCGTGTTCGTGATCCTCGCCAATCGCGAGTACCGCGTGCTGAAGCACAATATCGACGCCTACCGGCAGAAGTTCGAGGTGAAGTCGAACAAGCCCTACCAGCACATGGACCTGACGGGGCCGGTGATGGGCTTCGTCGATCTCGCCAAGGGCATGGGCGTCGCCGGCACGCACGTCTCGAAGGCCGACGACATCAAGGCGGCCGTGTCGGCTGCCTTCGCCTCCGGCAAGCCGCACCTGATCGAGATCGAGATCGAAGGGAAGAGGTAACGCGCGTTCAGACGCGCGCGATCAGAAAAGGCAAGGATCCCTCGCTACGCTCGGGATGACAAAACTCATTTTTGGAACGACCGCACCTTGTTCTGGTGGGCGCGCGCGGCGCCGGTCAGCATCGGCAGGTCGTTGCCCGCGAGCAGGAACTTCATGCCCTTGCCGATATAGAGGTCGAGCAGCGCGTCGGTGTAGGCGCCGCCCATGCCCGGCCACTTCTTGTGCTTCTTGCAAGCGGCCAGCACCTTGTCGACGGCGGCCTGGATCTTCTTGTGGCCGGTCTCGCCGGGGATGCCCATCTCCATCGACAGGTCGCTCGCGCCCACCAGCAGGCAGTCGATGCCGGGGACGGCGGCGATCGCCTCGGCGTTCTTCACCGCCTTGGGCGTCTCGATCATCACCGTGAGCAGCATGTTGTCGTCGCTCTTGCGCGTCATCTCGCCCATGTTCATCGGCTCGTAGTCGAACTGGGCCAGCCCGCCGCCCACCGAGCGGTGGCCGCGCGGCGGATAGCGCAGGCGGTCGGCGATCTCGCGCGCCTCCTCAGCCGTGTCGACGTGCGGGATGACGATGCCGAGCGCGCCGCCGTCGAGCACGCGGGTGGCCATCGCGAGCTCGCCATGGGGCACGCGCACGATCGGCGCGATGCCGGAATCCTGGGCGGTGACGGCGATCTCGCAGCAGGTCTCGATCGACATCGAGCCGTGCTCGAGGTCGAGGAACAGCCAGTCGAAGCCCGCCGCCTTCATCACCTTCACGATGTCGACATTGCGCGTCAGGCGGATGCCGATGCCGATCGAAAGTTCGTTGTTCTTCAGCCGCGCTTTGGCGGCGTTGACGGCGAAGCCCATGTGTCAGTCCCTCCGGAATGCGCTAGGCTAGTGCCCATGACTTTCCATGTCGAACGAATCGACCATGTCGTTCTGCGCGTCGACGACATCGACGCGATGACGCGTTTCTACGAGCAGGCGCTGGGCTTCACGGTCGAGCGGCGCGTCGCCGAGATCGGCCTGGTGCAGATGCGCGCCGGCGCCTCGATGCTCGACCTCGTGCCCGGCGAGCGGCCGCGCAGCGGCGCCAACATGGATCACCTCTGCTTCCAAGTGACGCCGTTCGACCGGGCGGCGATGGAGCAGCGCCTTTCGCCGTTCGGGATTGCGTTGGGCGAAACCGCCGAACGATATGGCGCGCAAGGCAAGGGCCAATCGGTGTATTTCAGCGACCCCGAGGGCAACAGGATCGAGCTCAAGGGGCCGTCGGAATAATTCTGCGGGAGCGCCATCGCGTCGCCTTGACGCTTGGCAGTCGCAGATGGTGTGCTAGCTTGCTCTGACGGGGCTAACGAAAGACAAGGCGCGCACCGACGCGCGCCAGTGTGTGGGAGGACTATATGCGTCTTGGTATGGCATTTGCGGCCACGAGCCTTGCTGTCTTTATGACGACGGCGTCACCGGCGTTCGCCCAGAAGGCGGGCGGCACCCTTCATATATCCCATCGCGAGAATCCGCCCAGCGCCTCGATCCACGAGGAAGCGACGATCTCGGTGGTCAGCACCTTCATGGCGGCGTTCAACAACCTCGTCGTCTTCGACCCCAAGGAGAAGACCAACAGCCCCGACCACATCATCGGCGACCTCGCCGACAGCTGGTCGTGGGACGCGAGCAAGACCAAGCTCACCTTCAAGCTGCATCCCGGCGTGAAGTGGCATGACGGCAAGCCGTTCACCGCCAAGGACGTGAAGTGCACCTTCGACGCCGTCGACGGCGCCGACGCCAAGTCCGATCTGGTGCGCAAGAGCCCGCGCAAGATCTGGTACCAGAACGTCAAGGACATCACGGTGAACGGCGATCTCGAGGTGACCTTCGAGCTGAAGCGGCCGCAGTCGTCGCTCCTGTCGATGCTGGCCTCGGGCTACTCGCCGATCTACGCCTGCCACGCCAACGGCCGCGAGATGCGCACCAAGCCGATCGGCACCGGTCCGTTCAAGGTGACCGAGTTCAAGCGCAACGAGGTCATCAAGCTCGTCAAGAACAAGGACTACTTCAAGAAGGGCAAGCCGTATCTCGACGCGATCGAGTGGAAGATCGTGCCGAACCGCTCGACCCGCATGCTGGGCTTCCAGTCCGGCCAGTTCGACATGACGTTCGACAGCGACGTGTCCTTCCCGATGCTGAAGGACGTGATGGATCAGAAGAAGGACGCCGTCTGCGAGGCGCGTGCCACCGCGGTCAGCTCGAACATCCTGATCAACCGCGACGCGCCGCCGTTCAACAACCCGGAGATCCGCCGGGCGATGGTCGACACGATCGACGTCAAGGCGTTCTCGCAGATCCTGAGCCAGGGCCACGACCTCGACGGTGCGGCGATGCTGCCGCCGCCGGCCGGCAAGTGGGGCATGCCCAAGGAAATGCTGGCGACCCTGCCGGGTCATGCCGCGGACGTGGAGAAGAGCCGCGCCGAGGCCCGCAAGATCATGGAGAAGCTGGGCTACAGCGCCTCCAACCCGCTCAAGATCAAGATCGCCACGCGCAACATCGCGATCTATCGCGACCCGGCGGTGATCCTCATCGACCAGCTGAAGAAGGTCTATATCGAGGGCGACCTCGAGCCGATCGACTCGTCGGTCTGGTACAACAAGATCGCCAAGAAGGATTACCAGCTGGGCATGAACCTGACCGGCGTGGCGGTCGACGATCCGGACGTCAATTTCTACGAGAACTACTACTCGACGTCGGAGCGCAACTACACCGGCTACAACAACCCCGAGGTCGACAAGCTGATCGACCAGCAGTCGGCCGAGACCGACGTCGACAAGCGCAAGAAGCTGGTGTGGGAGATCGAGAAGAAGCTGGCCGAGGACGTGGCCCGCCCGACGATCGGCTACAACGTCGCCAACACCTGCTGGGATCCGAAGGTGAAGGGCGTCAACCTCCAGGTGAACAGCATCTACAACGGCTGGCGCTTCGAAGACTACTGGCTCGACAAGTAAGCGGTCGAGATGGGGGCCTATCTCATCCGTCGTCTGCTGTTGATGGCCCTGACCCTGTTCGGGATGTCGGTGCTGATCTTCGTCATGCTCCGGCTGGTGCCGGGCGACATCGCCGACATCCTGACCAACGCATCGGGCATCTCCGATGCGAAGGAAAAAGCCAAGATCGCCCATGAGCTGGGCATCGACCAGCCGATCCTCGTGCAATACGGCAAGTGGATCGGCGGGCTGGCGCACGGAGACCTGGGCTACGCCTATGTCTCCGAGCAGCCGGCGCTCGACGAGATCCTGCCGCGCATCCCGATCAGCGCGAAGCTCGCCGGCATGGCGCTGTTCTTCGCCGTGCTGTTCGGCCTGCCGCTCGGCGTGATCAGCGCCGTGCGGCAGAACACGCGGCTCGACTATCTGTTGCGCGTGGTCAGTCTCAGCGGCCTGTCGCTGCCGTCCTTCTGGCTCGGCCTGCTCGTGCTGATGGCCTCGGTCCAGTGGTTCGGCATGATCCCGATCTACGACGCCGACCGCACCGGCTTCTGGGCCAGCGTCTCCATGCTCGGCCTGCCGGCCATGACCGTGGGCTTCCGCTCCTCGGCGCTGATCATGCGGCTCACGCGCTCCTCGATGCTCGAGGTGCTGCGCCAGGACTATATCCGCACGGCGCGTTCCAAGGGCGCGTCGATCGTGGCGGTGAACTTCAAGCACGCGCTGCGAAACGCGCTGCTGCCGGTAGTGACGGTGATCGGCATCGAGGCGGCGTTCCTGGTCGGCGGCCTGATCGTGACCGAGACCGTGTTCAACATTCCCGGCGTCGCGCGCTTCCTCGTCGAGGCGATCCTGTGGCGCGACTATCCGATCGTGCAGAACCTCGTCATGCTGATCGCCGTCGTCGTGGTGACGATCAACTTCCTGGTCGACATGGCCTACATGGCGCTCGACCCTCGCATCAAGTTCGCGGACTGAGCCCGAGGAACGCATATGTCCGTCATTGACCACGATGCAGCCCTTGCCCGCGCCGGCGCCAACGTCACCGGCTTCTGGAGCCAGCTGGCGTTCATGGCGCGGCGCTATCCGCTGGGCGCGGTCGGCGCCGTCATCGTCGCGATCTTCGTCCTGACGGCGGTCTTCGCCGACGTGATCGCGCCGCTCGATCCCACGGCCACCAACTCGAAGTTCTCGCTCGCCCATCCCGGCAGCGCCTTCTGGCTGGGCGCCGACTTCATGGGCCGCGACATGTACAGCCGCATCGTCCACGGCGCGCGCATCTCGCTCGCCGTCGGCGCGGGCGCCATGGGTCTGGGCGCCGTCATCGGCATCACCGTCGGCCTCGCCAGCGGCTATCTCGGCGGCTGGTTCGACCTCGTGCTGCAACGCCTGCTCGACATCATGCAGGCCCTGCCGCTGCTGGTCATGGCGATCGTGATGGCCGCGTCGCTCGGGCCTTCGCTGCGCAACACCATCATCGCCATCGCCATACCGCTGGTGCCGACCGTGGCCCGCGTCGTGCGCTCGAGCACGCTGTCGCTGCGCGAGCAGCCTTTCGTCGAGGCGGCGCGCGCCGTCGGCATGGGCGAGTTGCGCATCGCGGTGCGCCACGTCCTGCCGAACACGTTGGCGCCGCTGATCGTGCTGGCGACCGCGCAGATCGGCTCGGCCATCCTGGTCGAGGCGTCGCTGTCGTTCCTCGGCCTCGGCATCCCCGAGCCGCATCCGTCGTGGGGCCGCATGCTTTCGGAATCCGCCGCCGAGTACGTACGCACCGCGCCGTGGCTGGTGATCTTCCCCGGCATCGCCATCAGTCTCACGGTGTTCGGCACCAACCTGCTGGGCGACGCGCTGCGCGATATCCTCGATCCCCGGCAACGGTCATGAGGCAGCGCTCATGAGCGACGAGCTGCTCCAGGTCTCCGGCCTCGGCACCTGGTTCTACACGCGCCAGGGCATCGTGAAGGCGGTCGACGACGTCGAGTTCTCCGTGGCCTCCGGCGAGACGCTGGCGATCGTGGGCGAATCGGGCTGCGGCAAGAGCATGACCGCGCTCAGCCTGATGCGGCTGATCCCCGATCCGCCGGGCCGCATCGTCTCGGGCTCGGTGAAGCTCGCCGGCCGCGACCTGCTGACGCTCTCCGAGAAGGAGATGCGCGACGTCCGCGGCAACGACATCTCGATGATCTTCCAGGAGCCGATGACGTCGCTGAACCCGGTGATGACGATCGGCAAGCAGATCAGCGAGGCGCTGATCCTGCACCGCGACATGGACAAGAAGGCGGCGATGAAGCGCGCCGTCGAGATGCTCGACCTGGTCAAGATCCCCGCGCCGGCGCAGCGTGCCCGCGAATATCCGCATCAGCTCTCGGGCGGCATGCGCCAGCGCGCGATGATCGCCATGGCGCTGGCCTGCAACCCTAAGGTCCTGATCGCCGACGAGCCGACGACGGCGCTCGACGTCACCATCCAGGCGCAGATCCTCGAGCTGATCGTCGAGTTGCAGCGCGAGTTCGGCACGGCGGTGGTGCTGATCACACACGATCTCGGCGTCGTGGCCGAGACCGCGCGGCGCGTCATCGTGATGTATGCCGGCCGCAAGGTCGAGGAGGCCGAAGTCGGCGAGCTGTTCGCGCGCCCGCTGCATCCCTACACGGCGGGCCTGATGGCCTCGATCCCGCGCCTCGACCTCCTGCGCGGCGAGGACAAGTCGGACGCCGACCGCTTGCAGGAGATTCCCGGCATCGTGCCGCCGCTGTTCGCGCTGCCGCCGGGCTGCGCCTTCGCCGCGCGCTGCCCCAAGGTCACCGACATCTGCCGCCAGGAGCGGCCTGCCTACGAACAGAAGAGGCCGGGCCACTGGGCGGCCTGCTGGAATTCCCATGGCTGACCCCACGCCGATCCTCGAAGCCCCCATTCTCGAGGTCAGGGACCTCAAGAAGCACTTCCCCGTGAAGAAGGGCGTGCTGCGCCGCACCGTCGGCCACGTCTATGCCGTCGACGGCATCAGCTTCACCATCAACGAGGGCGAGACGCTCGGCCTCGTGGGCGAATCGGGCTGCGGCAAGTCGACCGCGGGCCGCGCCATCCTGCGCCTGATCGAGCCGACCGGCGGCACCGTCAAGATGATGGGCCAGGACATCAGCAAGCTCTCCAAGAAGGAGCTGCGGCCGTTCCGCCGCCAGGCGCAGATCGTCTTCCAGGACCCGTTCTCCTCGCTCAATCCGCGCATGACGGCGGGCGACATCGTGGGCGAGCCGCTGCTGGTCCATGGCGTGCGCGGCAAGAAGGAGCGCAACGAGCGGGTCGCGGCCCTGTTCGACCGGGTCGGCCTGCGCCGCGCGCAGATGTCGAATTTCCCGCACCAGTTCTCGGGCGGCCAGCGCCAGCGCATCTGCATCGCCCGCGCGCTCGCGCTCGATCCCAAGCTGATCGTGGGCGACGAGCCGGTGTCGGCGCTCGACGTGTCGATCCAGGCGCAGGTCATCAACCTGCTCCAGGACCTCCAGCGCGAACGCAGGCTCAGCTACCTGTTCATCAGCCATAATCTCGCGGTGGTCGAGCATATCAGCCACCGCATCGCGGTGATGTATCTCGGCCGCATCGTCGAATACGCCAGCACCCGGCAGATCTTCACCAACGGCCAGCACCCCTATACCGAGGCGCTGCTGTCGGCGGTGCCGGTGCCGGACCCCGCGGTGAAGCGCCAGAAGCGGGTGCTCCAGGGCGACGTGCCGAGTCCCGTGAATCCGCCATCCGGCTGCCATTTCCACACCCGCTGCCCCTATGCCATCGACCGCTGCAAGGTCGAGGCGCCCTTGCTGCGCGAAATTGCGCCGGGGCATCACGTTTCCTGCCATCTGAGGTAGACTACCCTCCAAACGGAGGAAGCAGATGGCTGACTGGGATTACATCATCGTTGGCGGCGGCTCGGCGGGGTGCGTGCTGGCCAATCGCCTGACCGAGGATGCGGGCGTGAAGGTCCTGCTGCTCGAGGCGGGCCCGCTCGACAAGTCGATGTGGATCGACATCCCGGCCGGCTTCACCAAGCTTCTCAACCACGACAAGTTCAACTGGAACTTCGAGATGGAGGCCGAGGACGGCATGGCCGGCCGTCGCATCCCATGCCCGCGCGGCAAGACGCTGGGCGGCTCGTCCTCGATCAACGGCATGCTCTACGTGCGCGGCCAGCCGCTCGACTACGACACCTGGGGCCAGCTCGGCAATCGCGGCTGGTCGTACGAGCAGATCCTGCCGTACTTCAAGAAGTCCGAGCATTTCGAGGGCGAGGGCGACGACAGCCGCGGCAAGGGCGGTCCGCTCAATGTCGCGCACATGACGCAGGGCCACGATCTCTGCGACGCCTTCATCGATGCCGCCGAGGCGAGCGGCTATCCGAAGAACAAGGACTACAACAACGGCAACCAGGAAGGCTTCGGCTACTTCCAGGTGACGATGAAGAACGGCAAGCGCTGGTCTGCCGCGCGCGCCTTTATCGACGGCGCCCGCTCGCGCCCCAA
>JAFEFH010000189.1 GCA_018240695.1 Pseudomonadota bacterium
CAGGTCCTCGATCGCGCGGATCTTCTCGAGCTCGGCGTTGGTCAGGATCGGCTGCGAGACTTCCAGGCGCTTGTGCGTGCCGGCATGGCGGCCGAGCAGATTCGGCCGCGGGCCGATCATCGACACCAGCGACATCACCAGCTCCTCGCGGATCGGATCGATCGGCGGGTTGGTGACCTGCGCGAAGTTCTGCTTGAAGTAGTTGTAGAGCAGCTTCGGCTTCTTGGAGAGCACGGCGATCGGCGTGTCGGTGCCCATCGAGCCGATCGGATCGTCGGGGTTCTCGGCCATCGGCTCGAGGAAGAACTGCACGTCCTCCTGCGTGTAGCCGAACGCCTGCTGGCGATCGAGCAGGGTCGAGGGATCGTTCGACGCGGCGGCCGGCGGCGCGTCGGGGATCTCCGACAGCTCCTCCAGCTTGTGCTGCGTGTCCTTCAGCCACTCGTCGTAGGGCTCGGCCTCGGCGAGCGAGCGCTTCAGCTCGTCGTCCTCGACGATGCGGCCCTCCTCGAGGTCGATCAGCAGCATCTTGCCGGGCTGGAGCCGCCACTTGCGCGCGATCTTCTCCTCGGGGATCGGCAGCACGCCGGACTCCGAGGCCATCACGACCTTGTCGTCGGTGGTGACGAGGAAGCGCGCCGGGCGCAGGCCGTTGCGGTCGAGCGTGGCGCCGATCTGCCGGCCGTCGGTGAAGGCGATCGAGGCCGGGCCGTCCCACGGCTCCATCAGGGCCGCGTGATACTCGTAGAAGGCCTTGCGCTTGGCATCCATCAGCGGATTGCCGGCCCATGCCTCCGGGATCAGCATCATCATCGCGTGGCTGAGCGAGTAGCCGCCGGCGATCAGCAATTCGAGCGCATTGTCGACGCAGGCCGTGTCCGACTGGCCGTGCGGGATGATCGGCCACATCTTGTCGAGATCGGCCCCGATCAGGTCGGACTCCATCATGCGACGGCGGGCGTACATCCAGTTGACGTTGCCGCGCACCGTGTTGATCTCGCCGTTGTGGGCGATGAAGCGGTAGGGGTGCGCCAGCTTCCACGACGGGAAGGTGTTGGTCGAGAAGCGCTGGTGCACGAGGCAGAGCGCGGACTCGCAGAGCGGGTTCTGGAGGTCGGTGTAGAAGCTCTCGACCTGGTGGGCGAGCAGCAGGCCCTTGTAGACCACGGTGCGCGTCGAGAAGGACGGCATGTAGAGCTGCGCGAGGCCCGGCAGCTTGTGCTTCTTCTCGAGATCGGCCAGCGGGTTCTGGGTCTGCTTGCGGATGGTCAGCAGCTTGCGCTCGAACGCGTCCTGGTCGGCGGTCTTGGCGCCGCGGCCGACGATGCACATGCGGATCACCGGCATGCGCTCGATCACGCCGGTGCCGAGCCCGGTGAGATCGGTCGGCACGTCGCGCCAGCCGACCAGCTTCTGCTTCTCGACCTTGATGAAGTGCTCGAACCGCTTGACCGCGAAATCGCGCGCCTTGTCGTTCTGCGGCAGGAAGCACATCGCCACGGCGTAGTCGCCGGGCGGCGGCAGCACGACGCCGGTCTTCTTCGCCCAGTCGCGCAGCAGCGCGTCGGGAATCTGGATCATCGCGCCGGCGCCGTCGCCGACCAGCGGATCGGCCCCGACGGCGCCGCGATGGTCGAGGTTCACGAGGATGCGCAGGCCCTGGCGGACGATGTCGTGCGTCCGGCGGCCCTTGATGTCGGCCACGAAGCCCACGCCGCACGAGTCGTGCTCGTTGCGCGGGTCGTACAGTCCCTGTTTTGCCGGCAAATCAGTCACATTCATTCTGCCGCGCGGACGGCGCGGCATCCCCCCGAATACCGTAAAGCGTCGGCCCTTGTAGCCCGCCTTCCGGGTCCGGGCAAAACCGATTGTTGCAACGCACAGGCCCCTGTAACGTGGCCCGGTCTCGCTTGCGAAGGTGGTGTTGAAATGCCGGTACGGTCGTTCTTTCGGGCCCCGCTCCTCGTCTCGGGTCTCGCAGCCGCCGCCGGCCTGCTCGGCGCCTGCGGCAAGGACGTCGACAGCGCCTATACCGGCCCCGGCTGGTACCTCGAACTGCCGCGACTCGTTTTCATGACCACGCCGGGCTACGTGGCCGGGCCCTTTTCCTATGAAGAGTGCGAGGTCGAGCGGCTGAAGCACCAGAACGCCGAGCGCCTGCTCTGCACCCAGCGCCGGGCCAAGCCGTCCGAGAGCTGACCTTTATCTAGCCGATCGCCATCAGGCTGGCATTGCCGCCGGCCGCCGCGCTGTTCTCGCTGAGCGAGATTTCGCGTTTCAGGAAATCCACAGGATAGGGCGCGACATAGAGCGGCACGATCGGTCCCGGCCGTCGCGCCAGCCGCCGGGCGAGCATCTGGAGCTCGTCCGGATCGCCCGCGAACAGCGCCGCCGCCAGATGCGGCTCACCCTCGTCCACCGTCGCGCGGTTGCCCGCCGCCTCCACCGCCGCGACCTGCCGCGCCCGCTCGGCGGGATCGGCCGCGACGCACAGCACCGTGCCGCGCGGCCGGAGCGCGTAGCTGTTGCGCTCGCCGACCGGCCCCGCGAGTTCGCCCTCCTCCGGCGCGGCCGGCGGCGGCCGCTGCGACAGCAGGCGCAACAGATAAAGAGGACCGCCCGCCTTGGGGCCCGTACCCGACAGGCCGTGGCCGCCGAACGGCTGCACGCCGACGACGGCGCCGATCAGGTTGCGGTTGACGTACTGGTTGCCGGCGTCGCTGGCGGCGGTGGCGCGCGCGATCGTCTCGTCGATGCGGCTGTGCACGCCGAAGGTGAGCGCATAGCCCGTGGCGTTGACCTGCCGGATCACCTCTTCCAGATGCTGCCGCGCGTAGCGCAGCACATGCAGCACCGGCCCGAACACCTCGTGCTTCAGCTCGGTGATCGACGAGACCTCGATCAGGGTCGGCGGCACGAACAGGCCCGACCGCGTCTCGTCCGGCAGGATCGCCTGCGCCACGTCGTGGCCGGAGTCGCGCATGCGCTCGATATGGTCGAACAGACGCTGCTGCGCCTCGCTCGAGATCACCGGCCCGACATCGGTCGACAGGCGATCGGGATTGCCGATGCGCAGCTCGTCGATCGCGCCCTCGAGCATCGGCAGCACGGTGTCGGCAATGTCTTCCTGCAAACACAGCACGCGCAGCGCCGAGCAGCGCTGGCCCGCCGAGTCGAAGGCCGAAACGATCGCGTCGTTGACGAGCTGCTCGGGCAGCGCCGAGGAGTCGGCGATCAGCGCGTTCTGTCCGCCGGTCTCGGCGATCAGCGGCACCGGCTTGCCGTCGCGGCCGAGCCGCTTGCTCAAGGTGCCGGCGATCGAGCGCGCGGCCTCGACCGAGCCGGTGAAGACGACTCCCGCGACCGCCTCGTTGCCCACCAGATGCGCGCCGATCGCGCCGTCGCCCGGCACAAGCTGCAACGCGCCCGCCGGCAGGCCGGCGCCGAGGAACAGCCGCACGGCCTGGGCGGCGATCAAAGGCGTCTCCTCGGCCGGCTTGGCGATCACGGCGTTGCCGGCGGCCAGCGCGCCCGCGATCTGGCCGGTGAAGATCGACAGCGGGAAATTCCACGGGCTGATGCAGGCCACGAGGCCGAGCGGCTTGTGGGTCGCGTTCGACCAGCCGCGCACCTGCGTTGCATAGTAGCGCAGGAAGTCGACCGCCTCGCGCACCTCGCCCACGGCGTTGGCGAACGTCTTGCCGGCCTCGCGCACGATCAGCCCGACGAGATGCGGCAGCCGCGCCTCCATGCGCTCGGCGACGCGCTCCAGGCACTCGGCGCGCGCCTGCGGCGTCGCCTGCCACGGCACGGCGAAGGCGCAGGCCGCGTCGACGATCTCGGGCGAGGCCTCGACGACATGGCCCACGATGTCGGAGAGCTCCGCCGGGTTGCGCAACGGTCGCGCCTCGCCGTCGCGCGGGCCGCTCGCCAGCACCGGCTGCGCGCGCCACACCTCGGCGAGATCGGCGGTGATCCTGACCGCGAGATCGGCGACCGCCTGCTCGTCGTTGAGATCGAGGCCGGTCGAGTTGAGCCGCCCCGGCGCGAACAGGTCGCGCGGGGCGGCGATTTTGGGATGCGGCATGCCGACCGGGATCATCGCCGCGCTGCGCGCCACCGGATCGGTCAGCAGCCGGTCCATCGACACCGTCTCGTCGGCGATCTGATGCACGAACGAAGTGTTGGCGCCGTTCTCCAGCAGGCGGCGCACCAGATAGGCGAGCAGCGTCTCGTGCGTGCCGACCGGCGCGTAGATGCGGCACGGCCGGTCGAGCCCATCGGGACCGACCACCTGCTCGTAGAGGCTCTCGCCCATGCCGTGCAGGCACTGGAACTCGTAGAGGCCCGGCCTGTAGGCGGGCCCGGCCATCGCATGCACCGTCGCCAGGGTCAGCGCATTGTGCGTCGCGAACTGCGGGAACACCGCGTCGGTCGCGGCCAGCAGCTTGCGCGCGCAGGCGAGATAGGAGACGTCGGTGTGGATCTTGCGCGTGAACACCGGGAAGTCGGCCATGCCGTCGACCTGCGCGCGCTTGATCTCGCCGTCCCAGTAGGCGCCCTTCACCAGCCGCACCATCAGCCGGTGGCCGCTGCGCCGCGCGAGATCGACCAGCCAGTCGACGACGAAGACGCAGCGCCGCTGATAGGCCTGGATCACGAAGCCGATCCCGTGCCAGCCCGCCAGCTCGGGCTCGAAGCAGAGCCGCTCCAGCAGGTCGAGCGAGAGCTCGAGCCGGTCCGCTTCCTCGGCGTCGATGTTGAAGCCGATGTCGAACGACCGCGCCAGCACCGCCAGCCTCTTGAGCCGCGGATAGAGCTCGGCCTCGACCCGCGTCCGCTGCGCGCGGCTGTAGCGCGGATGCAGCGCCGAGAGCTTGAGCGAGATGCCCGGACCGTCGTGCACGCCGCGCCCGGCGGCGACGCGGCCGATGGCGCGGATCGCCCGCTCGTACTCCTCGACATAGCGCGCGGCCTGCTGCGCGGTCAGCGCCGCTTCGCCCAGCATGTCGTAGGAATAGCGGAAGCCCTTGGCCTCCAGGTCGCGGCCGTTGGCCAGCGCCTCCTCGATCGTCTGCCCGGCCACGAACTGCTCGCCCATCAGGCGCATCGCGAGGTTGACGCCGTGGCGGATCACCGGCTCGCCGCGCCGCGCCACCAGCCGCGTCAGCGCCGAGGTCAGCCCGCTCTCGCTGTGCGTCGCGGCCAGCCGGCCGGTCAGCAGCAGGCCCCAGGTCGCGGCGTTCACGAACATCGACGGGCTCTGGCCGAGATGGGCGTGCCAGTCGCCGCGCCCGATCTTGTCGCGGATCAGCGCGTCGCGCGTGGCGTCGTCGGGAATGCGCAGCAGCGCCTCGGCGAGGCACATCAGCGCCACGCCCTCCTGGCTCGACAGCGCATACTCGTGGAGAAGCCCGCCGATGCCGCTGCCCGGTCCCTGCGCCCGCAGCGTCCCGACCAGCCGCCGCGCCAGCGCCTCGGCCGCGGCCTGGTCGGCGGGCGGCAGGCGCGCGATCTCGACGAGCGGCGGCACGCACTCGGTCTCGGCACGGCGGGTGGCGGCGGTGATGGCGTCGCGCAGCGGTGTTTGGCGGCGAAGCTCTTCGGAAAAGACCTGGAACGGTACGGAGGGCATGTCCCGCATCTGGCGCTACGCTAACATAGGACGATGAACACGGTCCTGCGCCTGGCCTTCTCCCCCCTGCTGCTCGCCATCCTGCCGGCCCTCATGGTCCTCGCCCTCGTGGCGCCCGCCCTGGTTACACCAGCCCTGATGACGCCCGCGTGGGCCGACGGCCAATGGCCGCAAAAGCCGGTGCGCATCGTCGTTCCTTTTCCAGGCGGCGGCTCCGCCGATGCTCTCTGCCGCATCGTCGGCGAGAAACTCTCGGCCGCCTGGAACCAGCCGGTCATCGTCGACAACCGTCCGGGTGCAGGCGGTAACGTCGGCGCCGCCATCGTGTTCCATGCCGCCGATGACGGCCATACGCTGCTGTGCAGCCCGCCCGGCCCGCTCGCGGTCAACCAGAGCCTCTACAAGACGCTGGAATACGACCCGCCGAAGTTCGTGCCGATCGCCACGCTGGCGCTGGTGCCTCACGTCATCGTCGCCCGGCGGGACCTGCCGGCCAACAGCGTCAAGGAGCTGATCGCCTATGCCAGGGCCAATGCCGGCAAGGTGACCTATGCCAGCGAAGGCGGCGGCTCGGCCTCGTACCTGTCGACGCAGATGTTCGCCACCCTGGCCGGCGTCGAGCTGTCGCACGTCCCTTACAAGGGTGAAGGCCCGGCGCTGGTCGCGCTCGCCGCGGGCCGGGTCGACCTCTTCATCGGCAGCATCGCCGCCGCGCTGCGCTTCCAGAAGAGCAGGGACGTGAAGTTCCTGGGTGTCGCGACCCCGAAGCGCAGTCCCATTGCGCCCGCGGTCCCGGATGCCGCCGAGATCGGCTTGCCGAACCTGATCAGCGGCACCTGGTTTGCGCTGGCCGCCCCACCGGGCACGCCGGCCACGATCGTCGACAAGGTCAGCGCCGCTGCGATGGCGGCCCTGAAGCTCGAGGACGTCCGCACCAAATTCCTGGCCCACAGCGCCGAGCCGATCGGTCGGAGCCCAGCGGCAACGGCGGCCTTCTTCAAGGAAGAGGAAGCCCGCTGGAGCGGCGTGATCAAGTCGGCAAACGTCACCCTGGAGTGACGAAGGCGCCCGCGAGCCCCGGCGACCGGCGCACCGTCAAGGTCCACAGCGCGGCGGCAAAGACGCCCAGTGCCGTCCACAGCAGCACGCCCGGCATCATCAGCAGCGCCAGGCCGCCGACGCCGGTGGCGATGCAGTTCCACAAGAACGTCGCGGTGGGCAGCGCGCCGACCAGGATCAGCTCGGCCGCGAACAGCACCGGGAAGAGACGCTGCCGGCGCACCATCGTCAGCGTCGTGTAGAGCGCGAAGGCCAGCATCGCGGCGCGCAGCGCGCACTCGCCCGCGATCGCCGTGCGCATGTAGGAATTGTCCCAGACCGAGCGGTAGCCCGGCACGTCCATCGCCCAGACCGCGACGAAGGCCACGATGCCCAGCCATTGCACGATGCTCACCGCGCGAACCGCATTCATCGGCGGCTTCCTCCCCCTGAACCGCCTCAGCCTATCATGTATAAGCAGCCGCGATGGACACGCTTCCCGTCGACGAAGCCCTGCCCCGCCTGACGGCGGCACTGGAGGGCCGCAACGCCGCCGTGCTGGTGGCGCCGCCCGGCGCCGGCAAGACGACGCGCGTGCCGCTGGCGCTGCTCGACGCAGGATGGCTCGGCAACCGGAAGATCGTGATGCAGGAGCCGCGCCGGCTGGCCGCACGCGCGGCGGCGCGCCGCATGGCGGCAACGCTGGGCGAGGCGGTCGGCGAGACCGTGGGCTACCGCGTGCGCTTCGACACCAAGGTCGGCCCGCGCACCCGCATCGAGGTCGTCACCGACGGCCTGTTCGTGCGCATGCTCCAGGACGATCCGGCGCTGGACGGCATCGGCTGCGTGATCTTCGACGAGCTGCACGAGCGCGGGCTGGAGACCGACCTGTCGTTTGCCCTCGTGCGCGAGGCGCAGACGGCGCTGCGCGAGGACCTGCGCGTGATCGCCATGTCTGCGACGCTCGATCCCGGCCCGGTGTCCGACCGGCTGGGCGGCGCGCCGGTGATCGACTCGGCCGGCCGCATGTTCCCGGTCGAGACGCGCTACCTCGACACCGGCTCTACCGGCCGCCTCGACGATGCGACGGCGGCCGCCGTGCGTACAGCGTTGCGCGCCGAGAGCGGCAGCGCGCTGGTCTTCCTGCCGGGAGTCGGCGAGATCCGCCGGGTGCAGGAGCGCCTGCAAGGGATCGGCGCCGACATCGACGTGGCGCCGCTCTACGGCGACCTGTCGCCCGCGGACCAGGACCGCGCCATCGCACCCTCGCCCGCCGGCCGGCGCAAGGTCGTGCTATCGACCTCGATCGCGGAGACCAGCCTCACCATCGAGGGCGTGCGCATCGTCATCGACTCCGGCCAGATGCGCCTGCCGCGCTTCTCGCCGCGCTCGGGCATGACGCGGCTCGAGACCGTGAGAGTGAGCCAGGCCTCGGCCGACCAGCGCCGCGGCCGAGCCGGCCGTCTCGAACCCGGCGTCTGCTACCGGCTGTGGAGCGAGGAGGCGCAGCGCGGTTTGCTGCCGTTCACCGCGCCGGAAATTCTCGATGCGGATCTGGCGCCGCTGGCGCTCGAACTCGCGGCGTGGGGCGTGGCCGATGCAGCGTCGCTGCCGTGGCTGACGCCGCCGCCCGCCGCGTCGCTCGCCACGGCGCGCGCGCTGCTGCTCGACCTGGGCGCGATCGACGACGCGGGCGCGATCACCCCGCACGGCCGCGCGATGGCCCGCCTCGGCCAGCATCCGCGCCTCGCGCATCTCGTGCTGAAGGGCCGCGCGCTGGGCCAAGGCCGCGTCGCCGCGCTTCTGGCGGCGATCCTCGGCGAACGCGACTTCCTGCGCCTGCCGCCCGGCCAGCGCGACGTCGATCTGCGTCACCGCGTCGATATCGCCTTGGGCGGCCGGCGCGACGGCAGTTTGCGTCTGATCCAGGAAGCCGCGCGCCGACTGATGCCGCGCGGCGCGGCGGACGAGACGCCCGATCCCGCGATGACCGGCGCGCTGCTGGCACTCGCCTATCCCGACCGCATCGGCCGCCGCCGCGCCGGTGCGCCGGGACGCTATCTGCTGTCCGGCGGCCAGGGCGCGGC
>JAFEFH010000018.1 GCA_018240695.1 Pseudomonadota bacterium
ACCGTCGCTCAAATCGAACCGCGCCATCTTCACCTCCGTTCCCGGAAGTGAATCACCGCAGCGCGCTCAAGGGAATCACTTTATGAGTACAGAATCTAGCTGATCGCGGGCTTGCCCGCGCCGACGAACTGCGTGCGCAGTTCGCGCTTCAGCACCTTGCCCGTGGCATTGCGGGGCAGGACATCGACGAACGTCACGGCCTGTGGGACCTTGAACTTGGCCAGACGGCCGAGGCAGTGGCGGATCACGTCGCCTTCCTCGAGCGGCTGATCGGCCTTGCGCACGATGATCGCCATGCCGACTTCACCCCAGCGCTCGCTGGGCACGCCGATGATCGCGGCATCGGCGATCTGCGGAAGCTGGAACAGGACGTTCTCGACCTCGGCGGGATACACGTTCTCGCCGCCGGAGATGTACATGTCCTTCCAGCGGTCGACGATATAGACGAAGCCCTCGTCGTCGAGCCGCGCGGCGTCGCCGGTGTGCAGCCAGCCGTCGGTGAAGGCGGCCTCGGTCGCCTCGGGCTTGTTCCAGTAGCCCGGCGTGATGTTGGGCCCCTTGATCAGCAGCTCACCGATGCCGCCCGCGGGCACGTCCTTGCCCGTGTCGTCGACGACGCGGATCGCGGTGTGCATCATCGCCTTGCCGGCCGAGCCCACTTTGCGGATGGCGTCCGTGGCGTCGAGCATGGTGCCGGCGGGACTGGTCTCGGTCATGCCCCAGCCTTGGACCAGCGGCACGCCGCGCGCGCTCCAGCCTTCGAGGATCGAGAGCGCGCAGGGCGCACCGCCGACGCCCGCGATCTGGAGGCGCGACAGGTCGGCGCCCTGGAACTTCGGGTGCTGCATCATGAACTGATAGGGCGCCGGCACGGCGAAGAAATGCGTGATGCCGAGCGCCTTGTCGGAGAGATAGTCGAGTGCGAGGCCCGGATCGAAGGCGCGCATGATCAGCACCGCGCCGCCGGCATGCAGCACCGGGTTGGCGTAGCAGTTGAGGCCGCCGGTGTGGAACAGCGGCAGCACCACGAGCTGGACGGTGCGCGGCGAGATCAGCGCCGGAATGCCGAGGTTCACGGCGTTCCAGAACACCATGCCGTGCGTGATGATCGCGCCCTTGGGATGCCCGGTGGTGCCGGACGTGTACATGACCATTGCGATGTCGTCGTGCGTGAGCTCGACGGGAGCGGGTGGCGGCGGCGCATCGGCCAGCGCACGCTCGTAGGCGCTGGCGGGATCTTCCGGATCGATCTCCAGCCGGTTGGCGGAGAGGGCGCGCGCCTGGTCGGCGAAGCTCTTGTCGTGGACCAGCAGCTTGGGCGTCGAATCTCCCAGGATGTACTCGAGTTCCGGCACGGTGAGCCGCCAGTTGAGCGGCAGCATGATCGCGCCCAGCCGGCCGCAGGCGAACTGGAGCTCGAAATACTCCGCGCAATTGGGCGCGAGCAGCGCCACGCGGTCGCCCTTGGCGATCCCGAGCGTGGCCAGCGCCGCGGTGAGCTGCGCGGTGCGGCGGTCGAGGTCGGCGTAGGTGAATTTCCGCGCCGTCTGGAGATCGTGCACCGCCAGCTCGGTCGGCCGGCGGTGCGCGTGGTGGGCGATCCAGTCGTAGTAGGGAGGGATACCGGGCATGTCAGTTCACCGCCTTGGTAAAACCCTTCCAGAAGAGCTCGCGCAGGTCGCGCTTCAGGATCTTGCCGGCGCCGCTGAGCGGCAGGGGCGTGTCGCGGATTTCGACGCTCTTGGGACACTTGTAGCCCGCGATGTGCGCGCGGCAGTGCGCCATCACCTCGTCCGCCGTCAGGGTGGTGTCGGCCTTGGGCACGACGATGGCGTGCACGCGCTCGCCCCAGCGCTCGTCGGGCACGCCGATCACGGCGACCTCGGCCACGCCGCCCAGCAGCGAGATCGCGTTCTCGACCTCGGCCGAGTAGATGTTCTCGCCGCCGGAGATGATCATGTCTTTCAGCCGGTCGACGATATAGACGAAGCCTTCGTCGTCCATGTAGGCGCCGTCGCCGGAATAGTACCAGCCGTCGTCGAGCACGGCGGCGGTCTCCGCCGGCTTGTTCCAGTAGCCCTTCATGATGTTGGCGCCGCGGATCGCGAGCTCGCCGGTCGTGCCGCGCGGCAGCTCCTTGCGATCGGGACCGACGACCTTGAGGTCGACACCGGGTGCGGCCTGGCCGCACGATTTGAGCTTGCCCCCATAGGGGCCTTCCAGCGTCGTGTAACGCGGGTCGAGAAGGGTCACGATGGGCGCGGCCTCGGTCATGCCGTAGGCATGCATCAGCTTCACGTGCGGCATCGCCTCGAGCGCCTTGCGCAGCACGCCCTCGGGCATCGGCGAGGCGCCATAGAGGATCAACGACAAGGTCGAGATGTCGAACTCGCGGAAACGCGGATGGTTGACGATCATGTTGATCATGGTCGGCACGAACTGCGCGTGCGTTATCTTCTCCGACGCGATCGTCTGCAGGACCTCGACCGGCTCGAAGCGCGGCACGAAGGCGTGGCGCCCGCCGGCCAGGGTGACGCCGAAGGTCGAGGCGCCGTCGGCGAGATGGAACATCGGGCCGGAGTGGATGTAGGCCGTCTCGGTGTCGAAGCCGATGCCCTTCACCGCGTTCAGGGCGTTCACCACGAGGTTGGTGTGGGTCAGCATCACGCCCTTGGAGCGTCCCGTCGTGCCGCCGGTATAGAAAAGTCCCGCGACCTCATCGTCGGCGGCGCCGACGTCTTCCACAGGCTCGTAGGCGGTGAGGTCCTCGTAGTGCAGCATGCCGTCGGGCGAGGCGATGTCGTCGACCCAGACGACTTCCCGCACCGACGGAGTCTTGCCGTCGAGCTCCGTCAGGTGATGCGCCATGGCGCCGTCGACGAACAGCGCCACCGCGCCCGAATCGTTCAGGATGTATTCGATCTCCGGCGCGGCGAGCCGGGTGTTGACCGGCACCATCACCGCGCCGATCCACGGCAGCGCGTACATCAGTTCGAAGTAGCGGTCGCTGTTCAGCGCCAGGATCGCCACCCGGTCGCCGCGACGCACGCCCAGTGCGGAAATGGCCCCCGCTACCCGGGCCACGCGATCCTGTGTCTGACGCCATGTGCGCCGGCGGGGAGCGAAGCTCGTGGAGGCCGCATCCGGCTTCAGTTCGACGGCGCGCTGAAGGCCCTGGGTGAGTGCAAACATATGCCGATGCTAGGGTGTGGCTCGTTCGCGCCGCAAGGGGGTTCATGCTAAGGAAAGGCATGAACGACATGACGCCGCCGGCCGCCGCGCAGGGGCCTTTGGCCTTCAATCCGCTCGATCCGGCCTTCATTGCCGATCCCTATCCTTTCTATCACCGGCTGCGCGAGACGGCGCCGGTGTTCAAGACGCCGATGGGCTTCTGGCTGCTGACGCGGCACGAGGACATCGTCTTCTCGTTGCGCGACAAGCGCTTCGGCAAGGACTTCGCGGCCTCGATCAAGCGCCGTTATGGCGCGGACCGCATGAACGAGCCGGCGATCGCCAACCTCTCGCGCACGATGCTGGTGGTCGATCCCCCCGATCACACACGGCTGCGCAGCCTGGTGACCAAGGCGTTCACCGCGCGCCGCGTCGCCGACATGCGTCCGCGCATCGCGCGGCTGGTCAACGAACAGCTCGACCGCGTCGCGGACAAGGGCGCGATGGACGTGATCCTGGACATCGCCCACCGCCTGCCGGTGATCGTGATCTGCGACATGCTCGGCATTCCGGAAGAGCACCGCGCCGGCTTCATGCTGGGCAGCAATGTCGGCGGCCGCATCCTCGATCCGGTGCCGATGACGGCGGAGGAACTGCAGCGCGCCAATGCCGGTACGCTGATGGGCAATGCCTATTTCGACCAGCTCTGCGACCTGCGCCGCCGCGAGCCGCAGGACGACCTCACGACCGAACTCGTGAAGGCCGAGGAGGCGGGCGATCGCCTCACGGCCGAGGAACTGCGCGCCAATATCGGCCTGCTGTTCGGTGCTGGCCACGAGACCACGACCAACCTGATCGGCAACGGCTTGCTGGCGCTGCATCGCCAGCGCGACCAGTGGGAGCGGCTGAAGGCCGATCCGTCGCTGATCCCCAATGCGATCGAGGAGCTGCTGCGCTTCGATTCGTCGGTGCAGATGACCGGCCGTGCGACGGTCGCGGAAGTCGAGGTCGGCGGCGTGACCCTGCCGGCGGGCGAAAGCGTCGTGATGCTGCTGGGCGCGGCCAACCGCGATCCCGCGCAATATGCCGACCCGGACCGGCTCGATATCGGACGCCAGAATATCCGGCCGATGTCGTTCGGTGGCGGTATCCATCATTGCCTCGGCGCGCAGCTCGCGCGCCTCGAGGGTGAGCTCGTGTTCGCCGCCCTGATCGAGCGCTTCCCGACCCTGGAGCTGCCGGAGAAGGACAAGCCCGACTGGCGCCAGAACTTCACCCTGCGCGGCCTGAACAAGCTGCCGGCGGTGTGGCACTAGGCCATGGCCGGACGCTGGCGGGGTGAGGGCGCCCAGGATCGGGGCGCCCGGCCTTATCAGGAAGACAGTTGGGCGCTGCGGACGCTGCCGGATGGCGCGGTGCTTGCCGTGATCGCCGACGGCATGGGCGGCCATGCCGGCGGGGCCACCGCCAGCAAGCTTGTGGTCGATGACTTCGTCGCGGCGATCGAGGCCGGTCGCACGTTGCGGCAGGCGCTGGACGCGGCCAACGAGGCGGTCCGCGCCGGCGGTCTCGGCAAGCCTGAACTCGCCGGCATGGGCTCGACCTTGATCGCGGCGCTGGTGCGCGAAGCGGAGGTGTGCTGGATCAGTGTCGGCGACTCGCCTTTCTATCTCGCGGTCGGCAACCGTCTCGAACGGCTGAACGCCGACCATTCGATGGCGCCGCAGATCGAGGCCATGCGGGCCAAGGGCATCCTCACGGCGGAGGAAGCCGCGGCCCATCCCAGCCGGCATACGTTGCGCGAAGCCGTCATGGGCGCGCCTCTCGCCTTGATCGACGAGGGAAGCCGCGCCATGAAGCCGGGCGAGACTCTGCTGCTGTGCAGCGACGGCGTCGAGACCCTGGCGCACGACAAGATTGCCGCCGGGGCGCGGCGGACGGCCCAGGCGCTGGTCGAGAGCGTGCTGGCCGCGCGTGCGCCGCATCAGGACAATGTCACCATCATCAAACTGGAAGAGCAGGCATGAGCAAGTCTCCCGTCGTCATCGAAGTCACCCGCGGTCCCGTGGTCGAGAGCCGGCACGAGGGAATCGCTGCCGTGGTCAAGGCCGACGGTTCGGTCGTGGCGTCGTGGGGCGACATCGATGCCGCCATCCTGCCGCGCTCGGCCAACAAGCCGATCCAGGCGATGGCGTTCGTCGAAAGCGGCGCGCCCGAGAAGTTCGGGCTCACAAACGAGCACATCGCGCTGTCCTGCGCCTCGCACAACGGCGAGACGCGGCATGTCGAGACGGTGCGGGCGTGGCTGAAGAAGATCGGTCTCGGCGAGGGCGATCTCGAATGCGGCGCGCATGCGCCCCGGTTGCAGGCCAGCATCGAGGCGATGGCGCGCGAGAATGCCGTGCCGGGCCAGGCCTTCAACAACTGCTCGGGCAAGCATAGCGGCTTCCTGTCGACCGCGGTCACCTACGGCGAGTCGCCCAAGGGCTACATCAAGTACGACCATCCGGTGCAGCGCCGCCTGCGGGCGGTGATGACCGACCTGTGCGGCGTCAACGCCGACGATTTCCAGCACGGCACCGACGGCTGCGGCATCCCCACGCTCGCCACGCCGCTCAAGACGCTGGCTCGCGCGATGGCCAGCATGGCGGACCCCTCCGGCCTGTCGAGCAAGCACGCCGACGCGGCCACGCGCATCCGCGCGGCAATGAACGCCGAGCCCTTCATGGTGGCCGGCACCGGCCGCTTCTGCACCCGCATCAACGGCGCGCTGGCCGGTGTGGCCCAGGTCAAGACCGGCGCGGAAGGCGTGTTCTGCGGCATGCTGCCGGCCCTGGGCGTCGGCATTGCGATCAAGATGTGGGACGGCGCGGGCCGGGCCGCCGAAGTGGCGATGGCGACGCTGCTCGATCATCTGGGCGTTCTGCCGGCGGCGGAGAAGGAAGCGCTCGAAACGCCCGCGATCAAGAATGTCGTCGGCCTGCTGGTCGGCGAGATGCGGCCGGCCAAGAGCTGGCTCGGCTGAGACACCGTGAGCGTCACGCTCAACATCGTCGAGGTTGGCGCGCGGGGTGATGGTGTCGCCGATGAGGGCAGGCGGCGTTACTTCGTGCCGTTCAGCCTGCCGGGCGAGATCGTCGAGGCCGAACCCGGCGAAAAGCGCGGCGAGGGCATCGTCGCCGATCTTGTTGAGGTCGTCGCGCCATCGCGCCATCGCGAGACGCCTCCGTGCGCGCACTTCACGATCTGCGGCGGTTGTTCGCTCCAGCACTGGCGGCTCGACGTCTACACCGCCTGGAAGGTCGCGCTGATCGAGCGGGCGCTCACGCAACGCGGCGTGCCGATGCCGGCCTTCGAGAAGCCGCTGGCGGGTACGCCAGGCGAGCGCCGGCGCGTCGATTATGTATTGCGCCGGCAGGGCAAGCGGGTGCTGGCCGGTTTTCACGAACGCGGCAGCGCGAAAGTCGTCGACGTGGGCAACTGCGTCATCGCGCGGCCGACATTGGTCGCGCTGCTGCCGCCGCTGCGCACGGCACTGGCCGACATCCTGCCCGACGGCGCCTCGGCCGATGCCGTGGCCAACGAGACCGACAGCGGCATCGATCTGCTGATCCGCCCGCACAAGCGCCTCGAGCTCACCGTCGACCGGCGGCAGGCGCTGGTCGAGCTGGCGGAGACGACCGGACTGGCGCGCCTGAGCTGGGGCGGGCGCGGCACTGCCGAGCCGATCGTGACGCGACGAGAACCGATGTTGTTGCTGGGCGAGGCGACGGTGGCGGTGCCGCCGGCATCGTTCCTTCAAGCCACCAAGCGCGCCGAGCAGACGATGCGCGCCGGCGTGAAGGCGTGGCTGGGCGATGCCGCGCGGCTGGCGGACCTGTTCGCCGGCGTGGGGGCGCTGACGCTCGGGTGGCCGGGCAAGCTTGCGCTCTACGAGGGCGATGCGGCTGCCGTGGCCGCGGCCGACGCTGCGGCGCGCAAGCGGGGCGACAACAAGGTCGTCGCCGAGCGCCGCGATCTTTTCCGCAATCCACTGCTGGCGGCCGAGCTCAATGCATTCGACGCCGTCGTGCTCGATCCGCCGCGGGCGGGGGCGGTCGCTCAGGTGGCCGAACTCGCCCAGTCCAGGGTGAAGAAGATCGTCTACGCCTCGTGCGATCCGGGCAGCTTCGCGCGCGATGCGCGGGTGCTGCACGATGGCGGGTATCGGCTGGAGAAACTGATGCCGATCGATCAGTTCCTGTGGTCCTCGCATGTCGAGTTGATCGCGCTGTTCACCCGCCGCTAAGGTCGGCGCCCGAAACAAGGAGACGCCCGATGATGTTCGATCTTACCGGCAAGGTTGCCGTCGTGACCGGCGGCAGCCGCGGCATCGGCCGCTCGATTTGCGAGCAGATGGCCGCGCACGGCGCCAAGGTCGTGGTCTCCAGCCGCAAGCTGCCGGCCTGCGAGGACGTGGTGAAGGGCATCAAGGCCAAGGGCGGCGAGGCGACCGCCGTCGCGGCCAGCATCTCCGACAAGGCGCAGCTCGAGAATCTCGTGGCAGAGGCGCGCAAGGCCTATGGCCGGATCGACATCATGGTCTGCAACGCGGCGTCCAATCCCTACTTCGGCCCGCTCACCGGTCTGAAGGAGGACGTGTTCCAGAAGATCATGCAGAACAACGTGATGTCGAACCTCTGGCTGATGAACATGGTCGGGCCGGAGATGGCGGAGCGCAAGGACGGCGCCTTCATCATTGTGTCGTCGATCGGCGCGCTGGTCGGCTCCGCGCACATCGCGGCCTACAACATGAGCAAGGCGGCCGACCTCTCGCTGGTGAAGTCGCTCGCCATGGAGTGGGGCAGGCACAACATCCGCATCAACGCGATCGCGCCCGGCCTGATCCAGACCGACTTCGCCAAGGCGCTGTGGGACAATCCCGAGATCCGCAAGGCCAACGAGAGCAAGGCGTCGCTGAAGCGCATCGGCCAGCCCGACGATATCGGCGGCGTCGCGGTGTTCCTCGCGTCGAAGGCGGGCGCGTTCGTCTGCGGTCAGTGCATCATCGCCGACGGCGGCGTGATCGGTGCGGGCGCCGAGTGAGCGCCCGCGGCGCTCATCCCGAGCCTTTGCGAGGGATCTAGTTCAGCCGCCGACGTCCAGCTCGCACCAGACGGGGACGTGGTCGGACGGCTCGCCCTTGCCGCGCTCGCCCTTGTCGATGCCGACGGCGGTCAGTCGGTCGGCGGCCTGCGGCGAGAGCAGCAGGTGGTCGATGCGCAGGCCGTTGTCCTTCTGCCACGCGCCGGCTTGATAATCCCAATAGGTGTATTGCGGCCCGTCGGCATGGAAGGCGCGGATCGCGTCGGTCAGGCCGAGATTGAGCAGCGTGCGGAAGGCGCGGCGTGACTCGGGCTGGCACAGCGCATCGTTGGCGAACAGCTTGGGGCTGAAGACGTCGACGTCGGTCGGGCAGACATTGTAGTCGCCGCCCAGGACGAACATCTCCTCTTTCGCCAGCAGGTCGCGCGCACGCCGCGCCAGGCGCTCCATCCAGGCGATCTTGTAGGCGAACTTCTCGGTGCCGATCGGATTGCCGTTGGGCAGGTAGATTCCGCCGACGGTCAGCGGTCCGCTGGGCGTGGAAATGCGGCCCTCGATGTAGCGGGCGGGTTCGTCGTCGACGGAATCGGGAAGGGAGCGCGCGGTGATCTCGACCGGGTGCGGCGTCAGCAGCGCCACGCCGTTGAACGCCTTCTGGCCGACCATCTCGACCTTGTAGCCGGTGGCCTCGATCTCGAGCTTGGGAAACTGCGGCTCCTGCGCCTTCAGTTCCTGGAGGACCACGACGTCGGGCTTGGTGCGTTCCAGCCACGAGACGAGATTGCCCGTGCGCTTGCGCACCGAATTAACGTTCCAGGTCGCGATCTTCATGCGACGACGTTAACAGCAGACGACTGTGGAAGCGAAGCCGCGCGTTCCTCAGATGCTGAAGGAATTGCCGCAGCCGCAGGAGGAGGTCGCGTTCGGGTTCTTCACCTGGAACGAGGAGCCGACCATTTCCTCGACATAGTCGAGCTGGCTGCCCTTGAGCAGTTCGAGCGACGTCGAATCGACCAGCACCGCCGCACCGTCCCGCTCGATCACCAGATCGTCGTCGTTGCGCGCTTCCTCGAAGGAGAAATTGTACTGGAAACCCGAGCAGCCGCCGCCGAGGACCGCCACCCGCATCATCACGGGCTTGGCTTCTTTCGAGGCCAGGAAGGCGATGCGTTTGGCGGCATTCGGGGTAACCGAGAACTGGGTGTCGCTCATGCCCACAAGATGTGGATTGCGGCCGCCTACGTCAAGGTACGCCGAATCGCGGATTCCCGGGCCCGGACGCGCTCGCGGTACAGGATATAGAGGCCGGACCCGATCACCAGCGGCAGGCCCAGCCAGACAGTCCAGGATGCCTGCTCGTGGAACCAGAAGTAGCCGAACGCCACGGCCAGGATGATGCCTGCATAGTCGAAGGGGGCAAGGATGGCGGCCGGCGCGAGGCGCCAGGCACGGGTGATCAGGACCTGGGCGATGCCGCCCAGCAGGCCGAGCAGGATCAGCCAGAACCAGTCGGCGGCCGGCGGCCAGATCCACTGGGGGACTGCCCCTATAAGAGAGATGACGGTGGACACGATGGCGAACCAGAAGAGCGTTGCGGCGTCCTGGTCGTGACGGCTGATCATCCGCACCATCACGGTCGACAGCGCGTAGCAGAAGGTGGCGGCCAGCACGATCAGCGACATCAGGTGGAAGCCGATCGACCACGGGTCGAGCATCAGCAGCACGCCCACGAAGCCGATGCCGACGGCCGTCCAGCGCCGCCAGCCGACCTGCTCGCCCAGCAGAGGCACCGACAGAGCGACCATGAACAGCGGGGCGGCGTAGGAGATCGCGTAGGCGTCGACCAGCGGCATGCGCGGGAAGACATAGAAGAAGCCGCCCATGCTGCCGAGCCCGGCGCAGACTCGGATCGCCTGGAGCCACGGCCGCCGGCTGCGCACGACGCGCACGTCGCCGGCGCGCCAGACGATGATCGCCACGGGAACCAGCGCCACGGCGCTGCGGAACAGCATGAGCTGGAACGGGCCATAGGTGCCGCCGAGGCTCTTCACCATGGCGTCCATGGTGCAGAACAACAGGAGCGCTCCCAGCTTGCAGTAGATGCCGAGAAGCGAGGCGTGGAGGGGAGCGGCGGGCACGGCGCTATTTGGCTTGGCCGGTATCCTTCCGTAAAGTGCGAAGGTCGAGGGGGACGGTTCGCGGAATGGGCATGGGTTGGTTGTTCGGCCGTGGTAACGCGCCTCGCGCGCCCGTTATCGTGGCCCTGCTCGTGCTGCTGAACGCGCTCGTGCTGCGTGCCGCCGACCCGCCGGCCCTGAACCGTCTGCGCGACTTCGCTTTCGACAGCTACCAGCGGATCAAGCCGCGCGAGGTTCCGAACGGCGTGCCGGTGAGAATCGTCGATATCGACGAGGGATCGCTTGCGGAATACGGCCAGTGGCCGTGGCCCCGTACCCTGGTGGCCGAGCTGGTGAGCAAGCTCACCGACGCCGGCGCGGCAGCGATCGCGTTCGACGTGGTATTCGCGGAGTCCGACCGGTCGTCGCTGCGAACCTTGGCGCAGAGCCTGCCGGAAGAAGTACGCAACACCGACATGCGCCGGATGATGCAGTCTTTGCCGGACAACGACGAGGTGCTGGCCGAGGCAATGGCGGAGGGCCGCGTCGTCGCGGGCTTCGCCTTCGATGCCAATGGAAAGACGGGGCCGCCGCGCCGGCTGTGGGGAGTTGCGCACAATACCGGTATTGCGGACGAAAAGGCCGTGCCCGGCCTGATCGAGCAGTTCATCATCGAGCATGTAGGGGCCGTGCGCAGCATCGACGTGCTGGAGGAGGCGGCCAAGGGCAACGGCGGCGTAACACCCGACACCGAGTCCGTCGTTCGCCTTGTGCCGATGCTGTTCAGATTCAGGGGCCAACGGATGGAAGATCTCTATCCGGCCCTGTCCATCGAGGCCGTGCGCGTGGCGCAGGAGGCTTCGACCTATATCGTCCGCTGGTCGGGCTCCCAGAGCATGATCGCGCTCGGAGAGCGCACCGGGGTTGGATCGATCAAAGTGGGCGACGTGATCGTCGACACCGACAAGCGCGGGCGCATGCGGCTGTACGACAGCGGTCGCAATGCCGCGCGCTTCGTTTCGGCGAAGGATGTATTGAAGGGCACGGTGCCGCGCGAAAAGCTCGAGGGCAACGTCGTGTTCATCGGCACATCGGCGGTCGGTCTCAAGGACCTGCGCGCCACGCCCGCGCAGGATGCGGGGCCGGGGGTCGAGGTGCATGCACAGCTGGCCGAGCAGATGTTGACCGGCGTCTATCTCGAGCGACCTGACTATGCCGACGGCGCGGAGTTCCTCTATCTGGTCGTGATCGGCCTCACGTTCGTCCTGCTGCTGTCGCGCCTGTCGGCCGGCTACATGGCCCTCGTCGCGGTGGTCTTCATCGGCATCGGCATCGTGGTCCCGTGGATCGCCTTTGCGCAGGCGCGGCTGCTGTTCGATCCGATCTATCCGCCGGTCACGCTGGCGGCGATCTATGTCAGCGGCTCGGCGCTGGCCTTCATGCGGGCCGAGCGCGACCGTTCGCAGATCCGTGGCGCCTTCAATCTCTATCTGTCGCCGGCGCAGGTCGAGGCGGTCGTGCGCAATCCCGATCTGCTGGCGCTGGGCGGCGAGCAGCGCGAGATCACCGTGATGTTCACCGACGTGCGCGGCTTCACGCGCATCGCCGAGCAGTTCGATCCGCACGGGCTGACGCGCTTCATGAACCGCTTCCTGACGCCGATGACCGATCTCATCCTCGGCAGGAGCGGCACGATCGACAAGTACATGGGCGACGCCATCATGGCGTTCTGGAATGCGCCTCTGCCGGTCGAGAATCATGCCGAGCGCGCGTGCACGACGGCGCTCGAGATGCAGGCCAAGCTGATCGACCTCAACCGCGAGTGGGAGGCCGAGGCGGTGGCGCAGGGCAAGCAGCACATTCCCGTGCATATCGGCGTCGGCCTCAACACCGGTCTGGCGACCGTCGGCAATTTCGGCTCGGCGCAGCGGCTCACCTATTCGTGCCTCGGCGACGAGGTGAACCTCGCCTCGCGCCTGGAAGGCCAGTGCAAGACCTACGGCGTGGGCGTCATCCTGGGCGACAATACCTGCAAGCAGGCGCCGTCCTTCGCGACGCTCGAGCTCGACATGGTGATGGTGAAGGGCAAGACCGAGCCCGAGCGCGTCTACGCGCTGGTCGGCGACGCCTTGGTGGCGCAGCGGCCCGAGTTCGTCACCTTGGTCGATCTGCAAAGCGCCTTCCTGTTGCTCTATCGCACCGGCGGCTTTACCGAGGCCTTGGAAGCGATCGGCGAATGTGCGGCTGCGGCAACGGCACTCGGCTGGAACCAGACCTACTATGAGATGATGCGCGAGCGGGTCGACGGGCTGATCGACGATTCGCCGGCCGATTGGAACGGAGTGTATGTCGCCAAGGAAAAATGAGTTGGCTGCCCTCGAGGCGCTGGTCTGCCGCGACGTCGGCCGCCAGACGCAGGCGCTGATCGATGCCAGCCGCGGCGGCCTTGCGGCGGCGGCGGCTTCCCTGGCCACAGCCACGAGCGTGGGCTTCGTCACCGGCTTCTACGTGCCGCGCGGCGAGACGCCGGCGGCGGAAACCGACGGTCCGGTGGGCACGGCGCTGCTGGCCGCGGGCCTCGCAGCCTGCGGCGTGCCGGTGCGCATCGCCGTCGACGAGCCGTGCGCGCGCGTGGTCCATGCCGCGGTCGAGGCGGCGAGCCCTCCCGGTGCGGCCAGCAAGGTGGCGATCGATATCGTGGCGTTGAAGGACAGCGCCGGCATCGGCCGCGTCGCCGAGACCTGGAAGCGGGCGGGCCTCAGCCATGCCGTCGCCATCGAGCGCTGCGGCCGCAGTCCGGACGGCACGCCGCGCAACATGCGCGGCGCCGACGTGAGCGATTGGACGGCGCCGCTCGACGATCTGTTCCTGGCCGGAAGCTGGACGCGCATCGGCGTGGGCGACGGCGGCAACGAGATCGGCATGGGTCGGTTGCCGCGCGACGTGATCGCACGCACCGTGCCCAATGGCGCGGCGATCGCCTGTGTCACGTCTTGCGACCATCTCGTCGTCGCCGGCGTGTCGAACTGGGGCGCCTACGGCTTGCTCGCGGCGCTCGCGCTCGTGCGGCCGGACTGGGCGCCCACCCTCGACGGTTTCCTCACCGCGGAGCGCGACGCGACCGTGACGCGGGCGACGGTGGAGAAGGCGGGCGCGATCGATGGCGTGACGGCCAGGCGAGAGGCCACGGTAGACGGCTTCGGTCCCGAGGTTCACGCCGAACTCGTCGACGGCCTGCGCCGCATTGCCTGGGGGAAGACGCCGGACTAGTTTCGCGGCCATGGAAAACCACGCGGCCGAAAATCCCTACGCTCCGACCCATCCCGAGATTCGCGACGCGGTGCGCGCGCTCTGCCTCAAGTTCGACGGCGCCTACTGGCGCAAGCTCGACCGCGAGCGTGGCTATCCGACGGAGTTCGTGAAGGCGCTGACGGAAGCCGGTTGGCTGTCGATCCTGATCCCCGAGGAATATGGCGGCGCGGGTCTCGGCATCTCCGCAGCCTCGGCTGTGCTCGAAGAAATTCACAAGGCCGGCTGCAATGCCGCCGCCTGCCACGCGCAGATGTACATCATGGGGAGCGTGTTGCGGCACGGCAGCAAGGAGCAGAAGGAGCGCTATCTGCCCAAGATCGCCTCGGGCGAGCTGCGGCTCCAGGCGTTCGGCGTCACCGAGCCGACGAGCGGCACCGATACGCTCAGCCTGCGCACCACGGCGATGAAGAAGAACAACAGCACCTATGTCGTGAACGGTCAGAAGGTATGGACCAGCCGTGCCGAGCATTCCGACCTGATGCTGCTGCTCGCCCGCACGACGCCGCGCGAGCAGACGCAGAAGCGCACCGAGGGACTGTCGGTGTTCCTGGTCGACATGCGCGCGGCGCTGAACAAGGGCCTCACCATCAAGCCGATCCGCACCATGATGAACCACAACAGCACCGAGGTGTTCTTCGACGACATGGAAGTGCCGGCGGAAAACCTGATCGGCGAGGAGGGGCAGGGCTTCCGCTACATCCTGTCCGGCATGAACGCCGAGCGCGTGCTGATCGCGTCGGAGTGCATCGGCGACGGCCGCTGGTTCATCGACAAGGCGGTGAACTACGCCAAGGAGCGCAAGCTGTTCGGCCGGCCGATCGGCCAGAACCAGGGCGTGCAGTATCCGATCGCGCGCGCCTACACGCAGATCGAGGCCGCCGACCTGATGGTGCGCAAGGCCGCGGCGATGTTCGAGGCCGGCATCAACGCCGGCGCCGAGGCCAACATGGCCAAGATGCTGGCGTCCGAGGCGGCGTGGTCGGCGGCGGAGATGTGCGTGCAGACCCATGGCGGCTTCGGCTTCGCCGAGGAGTACGACATCGAGCGCAAGTTCCGCGAGGCGCGCCTCTACACGGTGGCGCCGATCTCGACCAACATGATCCTGAACTTCGTGGCCGAGCACGTGCTCGGACTGCCGCGCTCCTATTAGAGCGCGCTCTTCACCGCCTGCCACAGCACATAGGGACCGACGACCAGCAGGAAGACGGTCCACAGCGCGGTGAGCAGCGTGAACAGCCAGCCCAGCATCGCCATGATGCCGTCGCGCTCGAGCAGGGCCATGCAGAAGAACAGCGTAGCCCAGGCCGGCAGGAAATTGTCGAACGGGATCGGCAGCGCCAGGATCAGGATGCAGAACACCCAGGCGAGGTGAAGCAGCGAGCGTGCGCCACCGCGCAGCCAGCCGTCGAAGCGTGGATGTACGATGCTCTCGATCCAGCCGATCGGACCGCGGGCGCGGGCGAGGAAGTCCTGGAGCTTTCCACGCGGCAGCGCGTGGTTGGCCAGACGCGTGGGCAGCGACGGCGTCGGTCGGCCTTGCAGGCCCTGGATGGCGAAGATCAGCATCGGCACGCCCGTCACTGTCGACAGCAGCGGAATGCCGGTGGGCACGCAGTTCGGCAGGCAGAGTGCCGCCACGATGAAGGCGTAGGAGCGCGTCTCCAGGCCGGCCAGCAGCGCGTCGATCGTCAGCGTCTGCTCGCGCGGGCCCGCGAACAGCCGCTCGAGCGTGGGCAGGAGCGCGCCGCGATCGCTCATCCCGCTCGCGCCAGCAGCCGGCGCGCGAGCACGAGATGCGGCTTGTCGAGCATCTTGCCGTCGAGCGTCAACACGCCCGCGCCGGGATTGCTCTCGAAGGTCGCCACGACCTTCTTGGCCCACTCGACTTCGCTGGCGCTCGGCGTGAACACCTCGTGGATGATCGCCACCTGGTCGGGATGGATGGCGATCTTGCCGCCATAGCCCATGCGGCGCGCGTCCTGCGCCTCGGCGCGCAGCCCGTCGATGTTCTTGATGTCGGGATAGACCGTGTCGTAGGCGGTAGCGCCCGCGGCAACGGAGGCCATCAGATTGATCGTACGGGCCAGCTTGAACGTGTCGTCGTAGACGCCGGGGGCCGGTCCCTTGGCCAGCGCGCCGAGGTCGGCCATCAGGTCCTCGCCGCCCCAGGAGTGGCCCATCAGGCGCGCATGCTTGGCGATCCCCGCGGTCAGTGCCAGCACGGCTGCCGCGCTCTCGGTCGCGATGGTGAGGATGCGCGTGGCCCCGGCCGCGATGCCCTCGCGCGCCTCGAAGGCGTCGAGCCACAGCGCGAGCTTGTCGAGATCGGCCTGGCCCACGCACTTCGGGAACACGATGCCGTCGGGCTTGCCCTGCATCACGACCGCGAGGTCGCCCAGGGTGAGGCCGGTGTCGAGCGCGTTCACGCGGACATAGAGCTTGGGGCCGGCGCGGTTTGCGCTCTTCAGATAGTCGCGCGCCATGTCGCGCGCGACGGTCTTGCGGTCGGTGGCGACCGAGTCCTCGAGGTCGAGGATCAGCCCGTCGGGCTTCGACGTGGGACCCTTGGCGAGCTTGCGCTCGGAATCGGCGGGAACGAACAGGAAGGAACGCATGATTGACCTCAGTTCTTGGGACGCTTGCGCATCAGCGCCTGGCGCTTGCACTCCGCGACGATCTCGTCGCGCTGGTTGGTGGCGGTGTGGTTGAACTCGACGATGCCCGCGTCGGGACGCGACTTGCTCTCGCGGATCGACAGTACGGTCGTCTTCACCTTGAGCGTGTCGCCGTGGAACACCGGCTTGGGGAAGCGCACGTCGGTCATGCCGAGATTGGCGACCGTCGTGCCGAGCGTGGTGTCGTTCACCGTGATGCCGATCATCAGCCCCAGGGTGAAGAGGCTGTTGACGATGCGCTGGCCGAACTCGGTCTTCGACGCGAACTCCTCGTCGAGATGCAATGGCTGCACGTTCATCGTGAGCGAACTGAACAGCACGTTGTCCATCTCGGTCACTGTGCGCGTCCAGGCATGGTCGAACGACCGGCCGACCGTGAACTCCTCGAAATAGAGACCTGCCATCTTTTCCCCTGCGAAAGTGTCTTGTCCTAGCACAGATAGACGATACCGGGCCGCCATCGTATCAATGCGGCCACAGGACGAAAGCCGATCTTCAGGGAGAGAACGATGCGCGCGATGATGAGCGAAACGCCGGGCGGACCGGAGAGCCTGAAGCTGATGGAGCTGCCGTCCAGGCCGGTCGGCAAGGGTCAGGTCCGCATCGCCGTGCGGGCCGCGGGCGTCAATTTTCCCGACACGCTGATCATCGCCGACAAGTACCAGTTCAAGCCGACCCGTCCGTTCGCGCCGGGCCACGAGGTCGCGGGCGACGTGACCGAGGTCGGCGAGGGCGTCACCGCCTACAAGAAGGGCGACCGGGTGATCGGCATGATCGGTCACGGCGGCTACGCGACGGAAGTTGTGGCCGACGAGGTCCAGCTCCTGCCGATGCCGAAGAACATGAGCTACGAGGATGGTGCGGCGTTCACCATGACGTACGGCACCTCGTACTACGCGCTGAAGCAGCGCAGCAGCTACAAGAAGGGCGAGACGCTGCTGGTCACCGGCGCGTCGGGCGGCGTCGGCCTCACGGCTGTCGAGCTGGGCAACCTGATGGGGCTCAAGGTGATCGCCGCCGTCGGCTCCGACGAGAAGATGGAAGTCTGCAAGCAGTACGGCGCGTCGATGTTCGTGAACTACACGAAGGACAAGATGCGCGACAAGGTGAAGGAACTCACCGGCGGCAACGGCGCGGACATCATCTACGACGCCGTGGGTGGTGACGCCTTCGACGAATCCGTGCGCTGCATCGCCTGGTACGGCCGCCTGCTGGTCGTGGGCTTCGCCGCGGGCCGCATTCCGTCGCTGCCTGCGAACCTCGCGCTGCTGAAGAGCTGCGACGTGCGCGGCGTGTTCTACGGCGCGTGGCGCGGCCGCGAGCCCCAGGAGGCGCGCAAGAATTTCGACGAGATGCTGGCGTGGTACGCCGAGGGCAAGCTGAAGCCGCACATCTCCATGCGCTTCCCATTGGAAAAGGGCGCCGACGCCATGAACGCGCTGCTCTCGCGCAAGGCGACGGGCAAGGTCGTCCTGACGGTCGGCTGATCGCACATGACCCGGCGCGGCATCGGTCGTCGCGGCTTCGCAGCGTCGCTGGGCGCTGCGCTGGCCTCGGCGTCCGCGCCGGCCGTGCGCGCCAGCGACTATCCCGAGAAGCCCGTGACGCTGGTCGTTCCGTTCGCGGCCGGCGGCGCGATGGACGTACTGGCCCGCCTGATCGCCAGCGAGGCCGCGCACGCACTCGGCCAAGCGGTGATCGTCGACAATCGTGGCGGCGCCGCGGGCCTGATCGGCGCGGCGTCCGTCGCCCGCGCCGAGCCCGACGGCTACACGTTGCTGATGGCCTCGGCGGCGCAGGTCACGATCCCGCCATGGGTCAATGCCTCGCTGACGTTCGATCCGCCCCAGGACCTGGCGCCTGTCGCGCATCTCGTCGATACGCCGATGGTGCTCGTCGTCGCGGCGTCGTCGCCCATGAAGACCGTCAACGACTTCATCGAGAACGCGCGCGGTCATCGCGGCGGCCTGAACTATGCCTCGACCGGCGTCGGCACGATCTCGCACCTCGTGATGGAGACGTTGAAGCTCGCGGCCGACATCGATGTCGTGCATGTGCCTTATCGCGGCGCGGCCCCCGCCTTGAACGACCTCTATTCGAATCACGTGCAGGGCATGTTCACCAGCACCGCCTCGGCGGCCCCTATGGTCCGGGCGGGCAAGTTGCGGCCGCTCGCGGTGACGACGGCGGTGCGATCGAAGCTGATGCCCGATGTGCCGACCATGGCCGAGGCGGGATTGCCGACGGCGGAAGTCGTGGTGTGGGCCGGCATCATGGCGCCGGTCGCGCTGCCGCCGACGACCCGCCGCTGCTTGAGTCGTGCCTTCGTCGACGCGGCGCTGTCGCCCGCGCTGCATGACAGGCTGACGGCACTGGGCGCCGATCCGGTGGGCCATGGCGCCACGGAGTTCGCCGAGGTGCTGCGCAAGGACCTCGCGCTGTGGCGCCGGGTGGCGTTGGCGTCCGGCGTGAAAGTGGAATGAGGGAGGACGGCATGGGCAGGCTGGCGGGCAAGATCGCGATCGTGACCGGCGCGGCATCGGGCATCGGAGCCGCCTCGGCCAGATTGTTCGCCGACGAAGGCGCGCAGGTGCTCGCGGTCGACCGGCCGGAGTCCGGGATCGCCACGGCGCATGCCGGCAAGACCGCCATCGCGCCCTTCGCCGCCGACATCACGGACGACGATGCGCCGCGCAAGATCGTCGAGGCGGCGCTGGCGAAATTCGGCGCATTGGACATCCTGTTCAACAATGCCGGCGTCAGCGGCCGCGCCTTCGTCGAGGAGATGACGGACGCCGAATGGGACCGCGTGAACGGCGTCAATGTGCGCGGCATGTTCCGCCTCTGCCGCGAGGCCATCCCGGCGCTGAAGCGGCGCGCCAAGGAGAAGGGCCGCGCGCGTATCGTCAACACGGCCTCGGTCATGGCCTTCGACACCGACTACGGGCTCGCCGCCTACTGCGCGTCGAAAGCGGGTGTCGGCGGGCTGACGCGTACGCTGGCGCTGGAGTTGGGCAAGTTCAACATCACGGCGAACTATGTCTGCCCCGGCGCCATCTATACCGGCATGACGCAGACCAACTTCGACAAGCCCGAGATCCGGGAAGTGTGGGAGAAAAAGGCCGCATTGCGCCGGCTGGGTCAGCCGATCGATATTGCGCGGGGCGCACTGCTGCTGGCCTCCGACGAGGCGGACTTCATCACCGGCCACGAACTCGTGGTCGACGGCGGCCTGACGCTCAGGACATAGGACAGGACAATGACCAACATTCATTCCTTCGCCGCCGACTACAGCGAGGCGCGCGACAAGTTCCTCGCGGCGGCGCGCATCGCCGGCGCGGAGACGCGGCGCTACGACAATCCGACCAAGGGTCCGAAGGGCGAGTCGTTGTCGACCGATGTGGCGCGGGTCGGTCCGGCCGATGCCTCGAAGGTGGTCGTCACTATTTCCAGCACGCACGGCGTCGAGGGCTATTGCGGCTCGGGCGTGCAGGTCGACTGGCTGGCGACGGTCGGCGCGGCCGGCCTGCCCAAGGGCACCGCGGCGGTATTCGTGCACGCGATCAATCCCTACGGCTTTGCCTGGACGCGCCGCGTGACGGAGGAGGGCAACGACCTCAACCGCAACTATGTCGACCACAGCAAGCCATATCCGGCGAACGACGCCTATCTCGAGATCGCCGACGACCTGATTCCGGCGGATCACAGCGAGGCCGGCCTCAAGGCGGCCGATACGCGGCTCGCGGCCTATCGCAAGAAGGTGGGCGACGTGCCGTACTTCCGCGCGGTCTCGGGCGGCCAGTACAGCCATCCCGATGGCATGTTCTTCGGCGGTGGCGGGGCGAGCTGGTCCAATCGCACGCTGCATGCGATTGCCGACACTTACTTGAAGGGCCGCAGCGACGTGGCGGTCATCGACTTCCACACCGGTCTCGGGCCGTACGGCTACGGCGAGCCGATCACGCACTACGACATCGATACCGGCGGCTCGCGCCGTGTGCGGGCGTTCTGGGGTGAATCGGTTACCGAATCGAAACGCGGCCAGACGGCCTCGCAGGCGCGCGACGGGCTCGGCCACTACGGGCTGAACCGGGTGCTGCTGGAGCCTGCGACGCGGCTCACCATGTGCACCTTGGAATACGGCACGTTCGACCGCGAGAGCGGCCAGAAGGCATTCCGCGCCGACCATTGGCTGCACAAATACGGCGATCCGCTGGGCAAGGAGGCCGCGCCCATCCGGGCGGCCATGCGGCGGCAGTTCTACCCGGAGACCGACGACTGGAAGGAAGCGGTCCTGTTCCGGGGGCACCAGCTCATCCGGCAGGCCATCGCCGGGGTCCAGTTGGGGGCGATCTAGCGCTGGGGACAAGCGCCAAAAAGAAGCCATCCGTCCGCTAATCGATCCTGCTACAAAGCCCTCATGCGTGCCCTGATGGCGCTGCTCGCGGTCGTGATCGTGGCGGCGCTCAATCTTCTTTGGTGGTGGTGGCCCAACAGACCGGTCGAGATCGCCGGCTGGACGAATGCCCCCCTGCAAAGCGTGTCCTTCGCCCCTTACCGGCCGGGCCAGAGCCCGCTCACGCGCACCTTCCCTACGCCGGACCAGATCGAGCAGGACCTCGCGCGTCTCCAGGGCAAGGTCCGGGCGGTGCGAACCTATTCAGCCGGCGAGAACCTCGAGACGGTGCCGCAGCGCGCGGGCAAGTACGGGCTCAAGGTCTGGCACGGCGCCTGGCTGAACGACAACGACAAGGAAAACCTCGAGCAGATCAACCTGCTGATCGATCACGCCAACAAGTATCCCGACACGATCGAGCGGGTGATCGTCGGCAACGAGGTGTTGCTGCGCAAGGATCTGACGCCGGCACAACTGCGCGGTTACATCCGGCAGGTGAAGCAGCGGGTGAAGCAGCCCGTGACCTATGCCGACGTCTGGGAATTCTGGCTGCGCAACCCGCAGCTCGCCGACGAGGTCGACTTCATCACCATCCATCTGCTGCCGTATTGGGAAGACGAGCCGATCGGCCTCGACCGGCGCGAGCCCGACGGCACGCTGCGCATCGAGAAACACCTGTTGGACATCTTCCACAAGGTGCAGGCGCGCTTCCCCGGCAAAAAGATCGTGATCGGCGAGACCGGTTGGCCGAGCGACGGCCGCATGCGCTCCGACGCGCGGCCGGGCAGGGTGGAGCAGGTCCGCTACTTCTCGATCTTCCGTTCGCTCGCCGAGCGCGAGCACCTCGACTACAACGTCGTCGAAGCGTTCGACCAGTATTGGAAGTCGCGCCAGGAAGGCACTGTCGGTGCGACCTGGGGCCTGCTCGACGCTTACCGCAACAACAAGTTCGAGCTCGGCAAGCCGGTGGTGGCCGAGCCGCAATGGCGCCTGCTGTTCGCGCTCTCGACGATCGGTGCCGCGCTGATGGTGCTGGGCTTCACCGCGTGGCGACGGCGCGCCGACGCCAGGCAGATCGCGGTGTTCGCGCTGTTCGCCCAGCTGGTGGCGACCTGCTACGTGCAGGCGATCTGGATCGACCTGTCGCGCACGTTCTATGTCGAGCGCTGGGTCGGCATGGTGTTCTGGGCTGTCCTGCTCGGCCTGTTCGGCTTCGCGCTGCTGCGCGGGATCGCCGACAGCCTGACCGGGCGCATGACCGATCCGTCGCTGTTCGGCGGCCGCGTGCGCGAATCGTGGCGGGCCTGGCGCGAGCTGCCGCGCACGCGCATCTTCCAGCGCATCGACCTGATGCTCCAGATGCTCTACCTGGTGCTGACGCTGCTCTGCATCTTCTACCTCGTGGTCATCACCATCGACTGGTACGGCGGCGGCATCCGGTTCACCCAGACGTTCTATCTCCAGATCGCAATCGACGGTCGCTATCGCGACTTCCCGATCTGGAGCTTCACGCTGCCGTCGGTCGTGCTGATGGCCTGGAAGCTGATGACCGTGCTGCGCAAGGAGAAGGTCTCGCGTTCGGAACGCTTCATGAAGGCTTTGTCGTTCGGCCGCCTGCTGGGCTACGACGGCGGCACCGGCTTCGTGCGCATGAACCGCTCGTTCAGCCGGCTGCGGCCGGTCCTGCCCGAGATCGCGCTGGCCGGCATGCTGATCTTCTGGGCGGCCGTGCTGCTGGTGACCGAGGGCGCGATCAAGCTCTACGACGGCGGCGCGGGCGGCTTCGTGGCGTCCGATGGCGGGCGCTGGGTGATCCGCACGCTGTTCTGGAACAGCCAGGCCAACTGGTTCGCGGGCCTGTCGGTCCTGATGGCGGTGCCGTATCTGGCCACCATATACGTGTCGATACGCGAGCCGCTGGCGGACCTGCCGCCGGATTCGTATACCAGCAAATGGTAGAGTGAGAGTCGGAGAGCAAGCATGGAAATCAAGGGCGAGTACAAGATCGCGGCGCCGCGGGACAAGGTGTTCGCGGCCTTGAACGACCAGGCCGTCCTGCAGGCCTGCATCCCGGGCTGCGAAACGCTCGAGAAGCTCTCGGATACCGAGATGACGGCCAAGGTGCGCCTGCGCATCGGGCCGGTCAGCGCGGCCTTCTCCGGCAAGGTGACGCTGTCCGACATCGACCCGCCGAACGGCTACAAGATCAGCGGCGAGGGGCAGGGCGGCGTCGCGGGCTTCGCCAAGGGCGGCGCGGTCGTGAAGCTGACCGAGGACGGCGGCGACACGGTCCTGACATACGACGTCGACGCCCAGGTCGGCGGCAAGATCGCCCAGGTCGGCGCGCGCCTGATCGCGGGCACCGCCAAGAAGCTGGCCGACCAGTTCTTCGGCAAGTTCGCCGAGAGCGTGGGCGCACCGCCGCCGACGTCCGCCGCCTGATGTCGCCGGACGAGCCCTCCCGCCGGGTCTCGGCCGAGCAGGTCCAGCGCGGCTTCCGCCACTGGACCATCATCGGCATCGTCGTGGCCGTGCTCGTGGTGGTGTTCCTGCTGCGGCATTGAGACCGGCTCGCAAGGCGTTATTCCGCAATCGTAATTCGCTTGACCGCCGCCGGACGGGCGCGCGAGAGTCCCGCTCAACGCAGGGTTGGCGCGCGCATCCGCGCGCCGCGCACAAGGATTTCGAGGGAGAAGAGTAATGACACTTTCCGTCGCCATGACCGTCAACGGCAAGGCAGTTTCGGGCAAGGTCGAGGCCCGCACCTTGCTGGTCCAGTTCCTGCGCGAGAACCTCGGCATGACCGGCACGCATGTCGGCTGCGACACGAGCCAGTGCGGCGCCTGCGTCGTCGATGTCGACGGCAAGTCGATCAAGTCGTGCACCATGCTCGCGGTCCAGGCCGAGGGCACCAAGGTGACGACGATCGAAGGCCTGGCGCCGAGCGCCGACAAGCTGCATCCGATGCAGGAGGCCTTCCGCGAGAACCACGCGCTGCAGTGCGGCTTCTGCACCCCGGGCATGGTGATGAGCGCCATCGATATGGTGAAGCGCCACAACTACAAGCTCGACGAAGCCACGGTGCGCCACGAGCTCGAGGGCAACCTCTGCCGTTGCACCGGCTACCACAACATCGTGAAGGCGATCCTGGCCGCAGCGCCGGCCATGAAGGCAGCGGGAGTGTAACACCATGACCGAAACCGGTATCGGCGCCCGCGTGCACCGCAAGGAAGACAAGCGCTTCCTCACGGGCACGGGCCGCTACGTCGACGATCTGCCCCTCGCACGGGCGACCTACGCGTACTTCCTGCGTTCGCCGCATGCCCACGCGAAGATCAAGAAGATCGACACGACGGCGGCCAAGGCGATGCCGGGGGTGGTCGAGATCTTCACCGGCAAGGATACGGCCGACGCCAAGATGGGCGGCCTGATCTGCGGCTGGGTGGTCAAGGACAAGAACGGCGAGCCGCACAAGGCGCCGGCGCATCCGGTGATGGCGCTCGATACGGTGCGCTATGTCGGCGACACGGTGGCCATGGTCGTGGCCAACAGCGTCGACGAGGCCAAGGACGCCGCCGAGGCGATCAAGGTCGACTACGAGGTGAAGCCCGCGAACGTCGATCTCGCGCGCGCCCTCGACAAGGGCACGCCCGAGGTTCATCCCGAGGCGCCCGGTAACCTGATCTACGACTGGGAGATCGGTGTGAAGGCCGACGTCGACGCCGCCTTCGCCAAGGCCGCGCACGTCACCAAGCTCGATCTGGTGAACAACCGCCTGATCCCCAACGCGATGGAGCCGCGCGCCGCGGCGGCGGAGTACGACAAGGGCACGGGCAACTACACGCTCTGGTCGACCTCGCAGAACCCGCACGTGCTGCGCCTCATCCTGTCGGCGTTCGTGCTGGGCATTCCCGAGCACAAGCTGCGCGTCGTGGCGCCGGATGTCGGTGGCGGCTTCGGCAGCAAGATCTTCTGCTACAACGAAGAGACGATGGTGTGCTGGGCGGCGAGCCGCGTCGGCCGGCCGATCAAGTGGACCGCCGAGCGTGCCGAGTCGTTCATGACCGACGCGCACGGCCGCGACCACGTCACCCACGCCGAACTGGCGATGGACAAGGACGGCAAGTTCCTGGCGCTCAAGGTCGAGACGATCGCCAACATGGGCGCCTACCTGTCGACCTTCTCGACGGCGGTGCCGACCTATCTCTACGCGACGTTGCTGGCGGGCCAGTACACGACGCCGCTGATCTACGCCAACGTGAAGGCGGCGGTGACGCACACCGCGCCGGTCGACGCCTATCGCGGCGCCGGACGGCCGGAAGCCACGTTCGTCATCGAGACGATCGTGTCGAAGGCGGCCGCGGAACTGAAGATGGACACGGCCGAGCTGCGCCGGAAGAACTTCATTCCGAAGGAGGCCTTCCCGTACCAGACGCCGGTGGCGTTGCAGTACGACTCGGGCAACTACCCGCCGATCATCGACGAGGCGATGAAGATCGCCGACTACAAGGGCTTCGAGGCCCGCCGGGCCGAGGCCAAGAAGCGCGGCAAGCTGCGCGGCATCGGCTTCTCGTCCTACATCGAGGCCTGCGGCCTGGCGCCGTCGCAGGTGATCGGCCAGCTGGGCGGCGGCGTCGGCCAGTGGGAGTCGGCGCAGATCAAGTTCAACCCGACCGGCAACGTCCAGGTCATCACCGGCTCGCACAGCCACGGCCAGGGTCACGAGACGACCTTCGCGCAGCTCGTGTCGGACAAGCTCGGCGTGCCGATCGAGAACATCGAAGTCGTGCACGGAGACACGTCGACCACGACCTTCGGCATGGGCACCTACGGCTCGCGCTCGCTGGCCGTCGGCGGCTCGGCGATCATGAAGGCCACGGACAAGATCATCGCCAAGGGCAAGAAGGTGGCGGCGCACTTGATGGAGGCCGACGTGGCCGACGTCGAGTTCGACAACGGCACCTTCAAGGTGGCCGGCACGGACAAGAACGTGCCGCTGGCCCAGGTCGTGTTCGCGGCCTACGTGCCGCACAACTATCCGCTGGCCGAGGTCGAGCCCGGCATGGACGAGAACGCCTTCTACGATCCGGCGAACTTCGTCTATCCGGCGGGCACCCAGATCTGCGAGGTCGAGATCGATCCGGACACCGGCGTCGTCGAGGTCGTGGCGCACACCGCGGTCGACGATTTCGGCAACATCATCAATCCGATGATCGTCGAGGGGCAGGTGCATGGCGGCATCGTCCAGGGCGTCGGCCAGGCGCTGCACGAGGCCGCGGTCTACGACAAGGACACCGGCCAGCTGCTCAGCGGCTCCTACATGGACTACCGCATGCCGCGCGCGGAGGACGTGCCGTCCTTCAAGCTCGGCTACAAGGTCACGCCTTGCCCGCACAATCCGCTGGGCGTGAAGGGATGCGGCGAGGCGGGGGCGATCGCCGCTCCCGCCGCCGTCATGAACGCAGTCCACGACGCGCTGGCGCCGCTCGGCGTCAAGCATGTGGAAATGCCGGCCACGCCGCTCAACGTGTGGCAATCGATCCAAGGCGCCCAGCGCGCGGCCGCCGAGTAACTGGAGGAAACGATGTACGATTTTGCCTACCACCGTCCGAAGACCCTGGCCGACGCGGCCGCCGCGCTGAAGGGCAAGGACGAAGCCCGCGCCATGTCGGGCGGCATGACCCTGATCCCGACGCTGAAGCAGCGCCTGGCCAAGCCGAGCGATGTCGTCGACCTCGGCGGCATCAAGGAGCTGGCCGGCATCAAGGTCGAGGGCTCGGGCGTCACCATCGGCGCGATGACCAAGCACTACGACGTGTCGGTCTCGCCCGACGTCAAGAAGACCATCCCGGCGCTGGCCGAGCTGGCTGCCATGATCGGCGATCCGGCCGTGCGCAACCGCGGCACGATCGGCGGCTCGGTCGCCAACAGCGATCCGGCGGCGGATTACCCCGCGGCGGTCGTGGCGCTGAACGCGACGATCAACACCAACGCCGGCAAGCATGCCGCCGACGGCTTCTTCAAGGGCCTGTTCGAGACCGCGCTGAAGGACGGCGAGTTGATCACCTCGGTGAGCTTCCCGAAGCCCGAGAAGGCCGCCTACATGAAGTTCCGCAACCCCGCGTCGCGCTACGCGATGGTGGGCGTGTTCGTCGCCAAGACCAAGGACGGCGTGCGCGTCGCGGTGACCGGCGCCGGTCCCTGCGTGTTCCGCGTGAAGGCGATGGAGGACGCGCTGTCGAAGAATTTCTCCTCGGCCGCGATCAAGGACATCAAGGTGCCGTCGAAGGACCTCAACAGCGACATCCACGGCAGCGCCGAGTACCGCGCCCACCTGGTGGGCGTGATGGCCCGCCGTGCGGTCGACGCGGCCAACAAGTAGCCGCACGGCCGGCAAAGGACTAACGTCGGGCGCCCCGCGAGGGGCGCCTTTCGTTTGGGAGGAGAGCACATGCGGGCGTTGGTCACGGGCTTCGATCCGTTCGGTGGCGACAAGGTCAATCCGTCGTCGCTGGCGGTCAGCCGGCTGAAGCGCCGGATTGGCCGAGTCGAGATCGTGACGGCGACGCTGCCGACGTCCTACGCCAAGTCGGCGGGCGTGCTGCGCAAGGCGATCGACAAGGCCAAGCCCGACATCGTGCTTTGCGTTGGCCAGGCCGGTGGCCGCACGGATCTTTGCCTCGAGCGCGTCGGCATCAACGTCCAGGACGCGCGTATCCCCGACAACGACCGCAAGCAGCCGATCGACGTGCCGGTCTCGGCGAAGGGACCGGCGGCGTATTTCGCGACCCTGCCGATCAAGGCCTGCGTGGCGGCGATGCGCAAGGAGGGACTGCCGGCGATCGTGTCGAACACGGCGGGCACCTTCGTCTGCAACCACATCCTCTATTCGCTGATGGACATCCTGGCCCACCACGCGCGGCCGATGCGCGGCGGCTTCCTGCACCTACCCTACGTGCCGGAGCAGGCCGCGCGCCTCGGCGCGGCGCCGTCGATGGCCGTCGACGATATCGCGCGCGGCATCGAGATCATCCTGAAGACCAGCGCGGCGCGGAAGAGCGACATCCGCACCGCCGAGGGCAAGATCTCCTAGCTACTCCGCCGCGATGGCGAGATGCGGCCGGTCCGGCCGCTCGGTCGCCGCGGACGTGCCCGGCGCGCCCTGGCGCACCCGGAACCAGGCGGCGTAGAGCGCCGGCAGGAAGAGCAGGGTGAGCGCCGTCGCGACCAGGAGGCCGCCCATCAGCGCGACGGCCATCGGTCCCCAGAACACGCTGCGCGACAGCGGCACCATGGCGAAGATGGCGGTGCCGGCGGTCAGCAGGATCGGCCGGGCTCGGCGCACCGTGGCGTCGACGACGGCGTCCCAGGCGGCGTGGCCGGCCGCGATGTCCTGGTCGATCTGGTCGACCAGGATCACCGAGTTGCGCATGATCATGCCGGCCAGTGCGATCACGCCCAGCAGCGACACGAAGCCGAACGGCTGGCCGAACAGCAGCAGGAAGAGGGCGACGCCGATCATGCCGAGCGGCGCGGTCAGCACCACCAGCGCCAGCTTGGAGAAACTGCGCAGCTGGAGCATCAGGAAGACCAGCATCAGGAACGCCATTACCGGCATCATCCTGAAGATCGATGCCTGGCTCTTGGCGCTCTCCTCCTTGTCGCCGCCGACCTCGATACGATAGCCGGCCGGCAGGGTGGTGCGCAGCGGCGCCAGCGCCTTGTCGATGCGCGCGGCGACGTCCGGACCCTGCACGCCGTCGACGACGCCGGCGCGGACCGTCATCAGCAGGTCCTTGTTGCGGCGCCACAGGATCGGCTCCTCGAGCTCGAAATGGAGCTTGGCGAGCTGGGCCAGCGAGACCACGCCGCCCGACGCGGTGCGCAGGTTGATCGCCTCCAGCCCCTCGACGCTGAGGCGCTCGGGCGCGACGGCACGCGCGACCACGTCGATCGTCTCGGTGCCCTCGCGATACTGCGTGACGGTGACGCCGCTCAGCAGCGTCTGCAACGTGTTGCCGAGCAGCTGCGAGTCGACGCCCAGCGCACGCGCCTTGCTCTGGTCGATCTCGAGCCGCACCGACTTCGACAGCTCGTTCCAGTCGAAGTTGACGTCGCGCGTCGCGGGATCGGCCTTGAAGACCTGCCGCACCTGCTCGGCCACGCGCCGCACCGTTTGCGGATCGTCGCCCAGGACGCGGAACATCACCGGGTAGGCGACCGGCGGTCCGTTCTGCAGGCGCTGCACGCGGGCGCGCACGGCCTCGAACTCGTGGTCGAACAGGGTGCTCAATTCCGCGAACACGCGCTCGCGCTGCTCCAGCCCCTTGGTCATGACGATGACCTGGCCGAAGTTGGCGTTGGTGAGTTCGGGCACGGTCGGCAGGTAGAAGCGCGGGCTGCCGGCGCCGATATACGAGGTGTAGGTGGCGACATCCTGGTTCTTGGCGAGCCACGTCTCCAGCTTCGCCACCTCGGCGTCGGTCGCGGCGTAGGACGCGCCCTGGGCGAGGCGAAGGTCGACGATCAGCTCGGGCCGGTTGGCGGTGGGGAAGAATTGCTTCTGCACCAGGCCGAACGCCGCCATCGCGCCCACGAAGGCGAGTGCGGTCACCGCGATCGTGGTCTTGCGCCAGGTGACGCACCACACGACCAGCTTGCGGAACACCGTGTAGAAGCGCCCGGTATAGGCCTCGTGATGCGCGCTGGCCTTGGGCTGCGGCAGCAGGTGATAGCCCAGCCACGGCGTGAACAGGACGGCCACGAACCACGACACGACGAGCGACAGGCCGACGACCCAGAAGATCGAGTTGGTGTATTCGCCGGCGCTCGACTTGGCGAAGCCCACCGGCACGAAGCCGGCCGCGGTCACCAGCGTGCCGGTCAGCATCGGGAAGGCGGTCGAGGTGTAGGCGAAGGTGGCGGCCTGCATGCGGCTGAAGCCTTGCTCGAGCTTCACCATCATCATCTCGACGGCGATGATGGCGTCGTCGACCAGCAGGCCGAGCGCGATGATCAGCGCGCCGAGCGAGATGCGCTGGAAGTCGATGCCCAGCAGCATCATGCCGACGAAGGTGATCGCCAGCACCAGCGGCACCGACAGCGCCACGATGACGCCGGTGCGCACGCCGAGGCTGACGAAGGAAACCACCAGCACGATCGCCAGCGCCTCGCCCAGCGAATGGATGAATTCCTCGAACGAGGTCTCCACGACCTCGGGCTGGTTGGCGACGCGGTGCACGGTGATGCCGACCGGCAGGTCGCGCTCGATCGCGGCCATCGCGCCGTCGAGCGTCTTGCCCAGCGCCTGCACGTTGCCGCCGGCCGCCATCACGACGCCGAGGCCGATCACCGGCTGGCCGCCGAAGCGCATCGAGCTCTGCGGCGGGTCCTGATAGCCGCGCCGGATGGTGGCCACGTCGGCCAGGGTCAGCGTCTGGCCGTTGGCGCTGAAGGGCAGGCGGGCGACCTCTTCGGCCGAGGCCGGCGCGCCGTCGACGCGCACGGCCACGCGCTCGCCCCTGGTCTCGACGACGCCCGAGGCCACGACGGCGTTCTGCTTGCGCACGGCATCGAGGATCTGCTCGACCGAGACGCCCAGCATGGCAAGCCGCGTGTGGCTGAATTCGATGTAGATCTTCTCGTCCTGCACGCCGAAAAGGTCGGCCTTGGTGACGTCGGGCACGCGCAGCAGGCGTTGCCGCACGTCCTTCACGACCTCCTTCACCTCGGCGGGGGAGAAGCCGTCGGATTCGAACGCCCAGATCAGGCTGTAGGTGTCGCCATACTCGTCGTTGAAGAACGGGCCCTGCACGCCCTGCGGCAGGCTGCCCCGTATGTCGCCGACCTTTTTGCGCACCTGGTACCAGAGGTCGGACACCTTGGCCGGCGGGACGTCGTCGCGCAGCGAGACGTAGATCACGGTCTGGCCGGGCTTGGTGTAGCTGGTGACGTTGTAGAAGTAGGGCAGCTCCTGCAGCTTGGTCTCGATCTTGTCGGTGACCTGCTGCTCGACCTCGCGCGCCGTGGCGCCGGGCCACGCCGCCGACACGACCATCTGCTTGATCGTGAAGGGCGGGTCCTCGCCGCGGCCGAGGTTGAAGTAGGCGTAGATGCCGGCGACGCTCAGCACCAGCATGAAGAACACGGTGAGCGTGCTGTTGCGCAGCGCGAGCTCGCTCAGGTTCGTGCGCGTGCCCATGCCGGACCTCCTTCGCTAGCGGGCGGCCGCCTGTTGCAGCAGCGGCTTCACCTTCTGGCCGGCCTCGAGCTTGTGCACGCCCGCCGTCGCGATCAGCTCGCCGTCGGTGACGCCGGAGCGAATCGCGGCAGTGTCGCTGCCCCAGCGCGCGACCTCGACGGGCCGCAGCTCGACGGCGCCGGTCTTGCGGTCGACCACCCACACCGCGGGCTTGGTGCCGTGCTGGAAGATCGCGGCCAGCGGCACTTCCGCGACAGGCTGGGCGTCGGGGCGGGCGAAGGCGAGCGTCGCGGTCATGCCGAGGCCGATGAAGGCCGGCTTGTCGATCACGCTGAAGCGCGCCGGATAGGTGCGGGTGGTGGGATCGGCGCTGGGCGACAGTTCGCGCAGCCGCGCGGCATGGCGATGACCGGGCTCGGACCACAGCTCGAAGCTCGCGGTATGGGCGGCGCGCGCCGCCTGGAGGCGGTGCTCGGGGACGCCGACCAGGATCTCGAGCTCGTCGGTGCGCGCGAGCTTGGCCACGGCCTGGCCCTGCGCCACGACCTGGCCGACCTCCGCCTGGACGCCGGTGATCACGCCGTCGGCGTCGGCATGCAGCCCGGTGTAGGCGAGATTGTGCTCGGCGGTCTCGAGCTGGCTCCTGGCCTGGTCCATGCGGCCGAGCGCCGTGGCGGCGGCCGACTTCCGGGTGTCGAGGGTCTGCTGCATGAAGGCCGCGCTGTTGCGCAGCTGCATGTAGCGGTCGTGATCGGCCTTGGCGCGCATGTAGTCGGCTTCGGCGGCGGCATAGGCCGCGCGCGCATTGTCGACGGCGAGGCGGTAGTCGGTGGGATCGAGTTCGGCGATCAGGTCGCCGGCCTTCACGGTGGCGCCGACATCGACGGCGCGGCGCACGATCTTGCCCGCCACCCGGAAACCCAGCGTGCTCTCGATGCGGGGCACGACCGTGCCGGCCAGCACCAGCACCTGGCTCTCGGGGCGGTAGGCAATCTCCATGACCCGGGCCGGGCGGACCACCGGATCGGCGGCCGCGACGGCAGCGGGCCTGGCCTGCCATGCCCAAGCCGCGTAGCCCAATCCGGCCACGGCGAGGGAACTGGCGGCAACGACGGCGAGCTTTACCGGCAACCGGGACGAGAGGCGGGGGAGACGCATGGCGGGCCTTCTTTGCAACGTTTACACTGGTCGGAACGAGCTGAACGACGTTAACTGACCATTGTTAAGTTAACAACGGTCATGTAATAGTCAAGGCCACGGAGGAAAGAGTGCGGGCCTTATCAACAGCCGCGGGGCGCAAGCGCCGCGGGGAGGGACATACCCGCCGGGACGAGATCCTGGGCGCCGCCAAGGAGCTCTTCCTCGAGGAGGGCTATGCCGCGACCACGATCCGCAAGATCGCGGACCGGGTGGGTGTCTCGGCGCCGGCGCTCTACCTCTACTTCGCCGACAAGGAAGCGATCATGCTGGCGCTGTGCGACCAGACCTTCGGCTTCCTGATCGAGGAGATGGGCCGCATCGACCGCGAGAAGCTGGCCCCCCTCGAGAGCCTGCGCGCCTGCGGCCGCGCATACGTGAAGTTCGGCCTCGAGCACCCGCGCGAATACTGGCTCACCTTCATGTCGGGCAACACGCCGAGCCAGGTTAAGCAGCGCGGCCACAAGCCCGCCGAGATCGACCCCCGCCAGCCCGGCGCGACGGGCGCCATCGCCTTCGCCAAGCTGGTCGAGCAGCTCCAGGGCATCGAAGCGGCCGGCGTGAAGCTGCGATACGCCAGCGACACCGCGGCCGAGCTGTGCTGGATGGGCCTGCACGGGCTCGTCGCGGCGCTGATCAACAACCCCGAGTTCCCCTGGACCAAGCGCGACGAGCTGATCGAGGGCATGCTCGCCATGGTGACCGACGGCATCGTCGCCTAGGACCGCGGCCAGGCCTGCGGAAACAGTTCGCAGGTCATCGGCGCGCCGCCCGCCAGTTGCGGAATGTGTGGAAACCGGAACGTGCCGGGCCGCGGGTCGTAGCGCGCATCGTCGCCGGTGTAGCGCAGCGACAGGCCGCGCCGCCGCGCGCCGGGCGTGTCGTTCCCGGGGGCGCCGTGCACGATCATCGCGTGGAACGCCAGGCAGTCGCCGGGTGCCATCCGCCACCACTTGATGTCGTATTTCGAGCGGTCGGCGTCGATGTCGGGAATCTCCGCAAGCTCGCTCGAGGTGAACTTCGCTTCGTGGCCCTTGCGGAACGGCGTCGGACGATAGTTCACGCCCCATTTGTGCGAGCCCGCGATGAACTCGACGGCGCCGTTGCTGCGGTCGATCGGATCGAGCGCGATCCACACCGACGTGATCTGCCAGCCGCGCACCGGCCAGTAGGGCTGGTCCTGGTGCCAGGGCGTCGGATGGGCGGTGCCGGGCTCCTTCACGAACAGCTGGTCGTAGAAGAAGTCGGCGCGCGCCGAGCCCATCAGCCGCGCGGCGATCGCGGGAGCGGGGGAGTCGAGCGCGGCGGCGCGGAACTCCGGATCCTGCTTCCACATGAACATGTCGCCGAAGAATTTCCCCGCGCTGCTGCCCTCGGCGAAGTTGGTTGCGTGGGGGCCGGGCGAAGCGAGGTCGCGTTCGACGGCGGCGCGCAGGCGCTCGACCCACGCGGCATCGAAGGCGCCGCGCAGGCAGACGACGCCGTCGCGGTCATAGTCCGCGACGGCGTCTTCCGGGATCGGCGCGATCAAGCGTTCTGAAGGACGTGGACGGCGCGGTTGGCCAGCAGGTCCTTGTTCTTCTCGGCATAGGCCTTCATGTGCGGCGCGGCGGCGTGGGCCTTGAGATGGTCCATGCTCTCCCACTTCTCGATCACGACGAAGGTGTCGGCGCCGAACTTGGCGAACGGGCCGCCGTCGGTGTCGACGGTCGCGCCGTACTCGATGCAGCCCTTCTCGGCGTGCACGGCCGGCACGTTGGCCTTGAAGTTCTTCAGCACTTCGTCGCGCTTGCCGGGCTTGGCGGTGATGATGGCGATGACGTGGATCATGGTCTTTCTCCCTGTTGAATGGAAACGATCAGGCGGCCTTGCCGCCGCGCAGCAGGCGGCCGGGCAACTTGTCGTCGGCCGCCACGACGTCCCTGTTGTCGCGGCGGATCAGCTTGCCGTTCACGATCACGGCGTCGATGCCGCTCGCGTCCGACACCAGCCGGTCGGCGCCGGCCGGCATGTCGTAGACGCGCTTCAGCGGGCCGGGGCCCACGGTATTAGGATCGAACACGACGATGTCGGCGGGACGGCCCTCGGCCAGCACGCCGCGGTCGGTGATGCCGAACATCTCGGCCGGGCGCTGCGTGAGATTGTGCACGGCCTCCTCGAGCGTGAAGACCTTGCGGTCGCGCACCCAGTGGCCGAGCAGGTAGGTCGAGTAGCAGGCGTCGCAGAGCTGGCTGGCATGCGCGCCGGCATCCGAGAGCGCGATGATCGTGTTGGGATCGGTGATCAGCTCGGCCACTTCCTTCTCGTCGAAGTTCATCACGGCCATGCGGAAGCGCGCCTTGAGGTCGTTGGCGAGCGCCAGGTCGAGCGCGAGATCGACCGGATCCTTGCCGGCCCTGGCGGCGGCGGCGACCAGCGGCATCTCCTCGAGCTCCGGCGCCGACGGCGCCCAGGCGATGACGACGCGGTCCCACCATTTCTGGAAGATCGGCGTCACCTCGCTGCGCAGCTTCTCGCGCCACGCCGGATCGGCGTAGGCGGCCCGGCGCGCGCCCGGCGTCCTGGCGTCGGCGACCGCGAGCTCGTTCATGAACTTCATCACGTCGAAGATGAACGGCTCGGCGAAGGTGAACTCGAAGTTGAGCGGACGGCAGCTCACCTGCGGGATCACCAGCGCGCCCGCCTTGCGCTGGTCGGCGGCGAGGTCGAGCTGCTTGCGATGGCCGCCCGGTCCGTACATGTACGACAGCAGCGCCGTCCAAGTGACCGGCACGTTATGCTTGCGGCTGACCTCGGCCATGTGGCGGGTCGAGAAATCGCGGCCGATGGTGATCTGCATCAGGCCGCGCTTCATCTCGCCCATCACCGAGACGAGTCCGTCCATCTCCTCGGGCGTCGCCTGCCGGCTCGGCACCGGCTTGCCGCCATAGCCGCTGTGGCTGATCGAGACCGAGGTGCCGAAGCCGATCGCGCCGGCCTCCATCGCCTCGCGCATCAGCACCTTCATCTTCGCGAGCTCGTCCGGTGTGCAGGCACGCTCGGTCGATTCCTCGCCCATGACGTACAGGCGCAGCGGCGTGTGGCCGAACAAGGCCGCGACATTGACGGCCGCCCCGCGCTTTTCCACCAGGTCGAGATATTGCGGGAAGGTCTCGAACGGCCAGTCGTCGCCCAGGCCTTCCTGCAACGCGTCGAGGCTCATGCCCTCGACCTTCTCGAGCGTCTGCAAAATCATCTTCCGGTGTGCGGCGCGGGTCGGCGCGACTCCGAAGCCGCAGTTGCCGATGACGGTCGTGGTGATGCCGTGCCACGGCGAGATCGACAGCATGCGGTCCCACAGGATTTGCGCGTCGTAGTGGGTGTGCACGTCGACGAAGCCGGGCGAGACGACGCGGCCGGTGGCGTCGATCGTCGCGGCCGCCGGTCCGTCGGCCCTGCCGACCGCGACGACCTTGCCGTCCTTGACGCCGATGTCGCCCGCGAAGCCCGGCTTGCCGGTGCCGTCCACGATCGTTCCGCCGGTGATCTTGAGGTCATAGCTCATGGCGCACCCTTGGGCTTGCTCCTGAATGTGCGTTCAGTATACGTCGTGGGCAGCAAAGAGAGGAAATCCCATGGCCAAGCACAAGATCGCCCTTATTCCGGGAGACGGAATCGGCAAGGAAACCGTGCCCGAAGGCGTGCTCGTGCTCGAGGCC
>JAFEFH010000190.1 GCA_018240695.1 Pseudomonadota bacterium
TCGAACCGCGCCATCTTCACCTCCGTTCCCGGAAGTGAATCACCGCAGCGCGCTCAAGGGAATCACTTTATGAGTACAGAATCTAGTCGGCCCAAGGGCCTTAGGCGCGGGCAAATGTGGATAAGCGTCTGCGAGCATGAACTATCGCAGAGCTCAGGTGCTTCTTGCCTCGGCGCTCCGTTTGCCTTTACGAGCACTCTCGATTTGTCGGGTAATTCAAGCTGCATGATGACTGCCTAATTTGAGAGTAGACATTCGCAAACAAGAACGCTAAATCCGCAATATAAATATTGCGGATTTAGCCTATGCCATTGGACGAGATCAATAGCCTCCCGCCGGCCGCCATCGACTGGCACCCCCTCGACTGCAGCCTCCTGGGCGAAGCCCGGTCCAGGCCGCCGCCGTTCCCGCTCCATCTGCTGCCTGCCCGCTGGCGGCGCTGGATCGAGGCCGCGTCGCCGGTTTTCGGCTCTGCCGACTATCTCGCGCACTGTCTGCTGGGCGGCGTCGCCTGTGCGGGCGGCGCGGGCCTTCGGATCGAGGTCGTGTCGCACTGGCGCGAGCCGTTGCTGCTTTGGCAGGCGCTGGTCGGCGGGCCGTCGAGCGGGAAAAGTGCGGCTTCCGCACGGGTGCGGGGGCTGCTGGAGGCGGTCGTGGAGCGTTCGGACGAGAAGGGCGAAGGCGAGGGCCAAGGCGCTGATGACGCCGATGCCGACACCGACACTCCCGATCCCGCCACGCCGTCCGTGATCGCCGAAGGCGGTCTCGAAAACGCGGCGTGGGCGTTGCGCGGCAACACGCTGGGCGTGCTGCTGTGGCGCGAGGATCTGGTGGATTGGATGGACGAAGCCGGGCGGCGCGGTGGCGCGCGCTCGTCGGGCGGGCGGTCGTTCGGCTCGCGCGGCCGGTTGCGTTCCGGGCCGCCTGCGGCGCGCGCGGCGTGGGTCGCGGGGTGGAGCGGCGGGCCGGCGCGGATCGACGGGCTGTCGGAGCCGTGCTTCGCCGTCGGGATCGCGGGCGCGCTGTCGCCCGAGCGGCTGCCGGCGCTGGCGTCCGGCGACAGCGCGCTCGCCTCGCGCCTGCTCTATGCCTGGCCTGAGCGCGGCCGGCCGGTGTCGCTGGTGGACAGAGCGGCCGACGATGCGGGCCTCGTGAAGATGCTGCGCCGGATCGCGGGGCTGGCGGGCCATCGCGAGGCGCCGACGGTCGTGCCGCTCGATGCGGGGGCCGCGCGCCGGCTGGAGTCCCTGATGCCGGCGCTGGCGGCGCGCGCCGACGCGGCGGAGGAGGACGGGTTGGGCGACCTCGCCGCCGAATGGATCGGCCGCGGCGTGTCCACCGTCGTGCGGCTGGCCGGCGTGCTGGCGCTGATGGAGTGGGCGGAAACGCGTCGCGCGTGGCGGCCGGTCGGCGCGGCCCATGTCGAGGCCGCGCACGCGCTGTGGGCGGACTATTACCTGCCGCATGCGCTCGCCGTGTTCGAGCGCGCCGGCGCCCGGCCGGGCGACCAGGCGGCGCGCCGCGTCGTGCGCTGGCTGCGGCGGGTGCGGGCGACCGAGGTCTCGCGCGAGGACGTGCGACGCGAGGCGCTCTGCCAGTCGGTCGATGCCGCCGGCGCGGAGGAGGTGCTGGCGCGGCTCGAGGCGGGCGGGGTGGTGCGGGCGGTGGTGCCGACCGGCTCGGCCAGGGGCGGTCCGCGGCGGCGGCGCTGGGAGGTCAATCCGGCGCTGGGGGGAGTTAGCGCAGTTAGCGCTACCCCGCTGGTGTCATCATGGCTGGGACCGCGCCACTCCAGTGGCGCCTCATGAGCGCCACTGGAGTGGCGCGGTCCCAGCAAGAAGGGTGCGTCTACCTCGCCAGCACCACATGCGTGGCGCGCTCGCCGGCCTTGTGCTCGACCGTCCGGTAGCCCATCGCATGCAGGTCGAGCCCGGTGAACAGCGCCTCGCCCTGGCCGAGCGCGACGGGCGACATCGCGAGGTGGATCTCGTCGACATGGCCGGCCTGGATATATTGCCGGACGGTCGAGACGCCGCCGCCGATCTTGACGTCCTTCGTGCCGGCCGCGGCGCGCGCCTGCTTCAGCGCGCTCTCGATGCCGTCGGTGACGAAGTGGAAGGTCGTGCCGCCCCGCATCTCGATCGGCGCGCGCGCATGGTGCGTCAGCACGAAGGTCGGCGCGTGGTAGGGCGGCGTGTCGCCCCACCAGCCCTTCCACTGGTCGTCGGGCCACGGCCCGCGGACCGGGCCGAACATGTTGCGGCCCAGGATGAAGGCGCCGAAGCCGTCCATGGCGCGGCGGCCGAAATCGTCGTCGATGCCGGTCTCGCCGTCGTCCTTGCCCTGCATGGCGCGGAAGGTCCTGGTGGGGAAGAACCACTGGAACATCTCCGGGCCGCGCACGCCCAGCGGATTGTCCAGGCTCTGGTCGGGGCCCGCGCCGAAGCCGTCGAGGGAGACGGCGAAGCCGGCCACTTTCACTTTAGGCATGGGGTACTCCTGTTTCTTAGACTTAACCATATGGTTAAGTGTTGTTCAAGGGGACAATCTGTCGCTTGTGTTGCCGGGTCTTTTCGTTAAGCACGCGCCCATGATTCGTCTCGACAACATCAGCAAGCAGAACGGCCACCAGATCCTGTTCATCGACGCGTCGATGGGCCTCCAGAAGGGCGAAAAGGTGGGCCTGGTGGGCCCCAACGGCGCGGGCAAGACCACGATCTTCCGCATGATCGCCGGCACCGAGCAGCCCGACGACGGCCAGGTCACGATCGAGCCCGGCATGACCATCGGCTATTTCAGCCAGGACGTCGGCGAGATGTCGGGGTGCAGTGCCGTCGCCGCGGTGATGGACGGCGTCGGTCCGGTGAGCGCGCTCGCCACCGAGATGGCCGAGCTCGAGGCGGCGATGGCCGACCCCGAGCAGGGCGACAAGATGGACGCGCTGGTCGAGCGCTATGGCGTGGTGCAGGGGCGGTTCGACGAGCTGGATGGCTACGCGCTCGATGCCCGCGCGCGCGAGGTGCTGGCGGGGCTCAGCTTCAGCCAGGAGCGCATGAACGGCGATGTCGGGCTGCTGTCCGGCGGCTGGAAGATGCGCGTGGCACTGGCGCGCATCCTGCTGATGCGGCCCGACGGCATGCTGCTCGACGAGCCGTCGAACCATCTCGATCTCGAGAGCCTGATCTGGCTGGAAGAGTTCCTGAAGAAGTACGACGGCGCGCTGCTGATGACGAGCCACGATCGCGAGTTCATGAACCGCATCATCGGCAAGGTAGTCGAGATCGACGGCGGCCAGCTCATCACCTATTCGGGCGACCTCGACTTCTTCGACCAGCAGCGCGCGCTCTCGGAGAAGCAGCGCCAGGCGCAGTACGAGCGCCAGCAGGCGATGCTGGCCAAGGAGCTGAAGTTCATCGAGCGCTTCAAGGCGCGCGCGAGCCATGCCGCGCAGGTGCAGAGCCGGGTGAAGAAGCTCGACAAGATCGAGAAGGTCGAGCCGCCGCGCCGCCGCCAGTCGATCCAGTTCGAGTTCCGCTCGCCGCCGCGCTCGGGCGACGACGTGGTGAGCTTCAAGGACGTGCACAAGGGCTACGGCACGCAGCCGATCTATTCAGGGCTCGACCTGCGCCTGCGCCGGCAGGAGCGCTGGTGCGTGCTGGGCGCCAACGGGGCGGGCAAGTCGACCCTGCTCAAGCTGGTGGCGGGGGCGGCCGATCCCGCGCACGGCATCGGGCCGGACAAGGGCAGCGTCGCGTTGGGCGCGGCGGTGAAGATGGGCTACTTCGCGCAGCACTCGATGGACCTGCTCGACGGCGACGACACGGTGTTCGAGTCGCTCGACGCGTCGTTCCCGCAGGCCGGGACGGGCGCGCTGAAGTCGCTGGCCGGCTGCTTCGGCTTCTCCGGCGACGATGTCGAGAAGCCGTGCCGCGTGCTGTCGGGCGGCGAGAAGGCGCGGCTGGTGATGGCCAAGATGCTGTTCGATCCGCCGAACTTCCTGGTGCTCGACGAGCCGACCAACCATCTCGACATGGCGACCAAGGAGATGCTGGTCGCCGCGCTGGCCGAGTTCGAGGGCACGATGCTGTTCGTGAGCCACGACCGCCACTTTCTGGCGGCTTTGTCCAACCGCGTGCTCGAGCTGACGCCGGACGGCGTGCACCAGTATGGCGGCGGCTACACCGAATATGTCGAACGCACCGGCCAGGAGGCGCCGGGGCTGCATCCGGGGAACTAGTCATGGGCTGGGACAGCGCCACTGGAGTGGCGCGGTCCCAGCAAAAAGTCAGAGCGCCGCGAGCGCGTCGTTGAGCGTCTTGCTCGGCTGCATGCCGGCCGAGGTCTTCTTCTGGTCCGGCAGGTAGTAGCCGCCGGTGTCGACCGGCTTGCCCTGGGCGGCGATCAGCTCGGCGTTGATCTTGGCCTCGTTCTCCTCGAGCGCCTTGGCGAGCGGCTTGAACTTGGCGGAGAGCGCGGTGCTGTTGTCGCGGCGGGCCAGCGCCTCGGCCCAGTACTTGGCGAGGTAGAAATGGCTGCCACGGTTGTCGAGCTCGCCGACCTTGCGGGCGGGAGAGCGGTTGTCGTCGAGGATCTTGCCGTTGGCCTCGTCGAGCGTCTCGGCCAGGACCTTCACGTCCTCGTTGCCGGTCCGTTGTGCAAGGTGTTCGAGCGAGGCGCCGAGCGCCAGGAACTCGCCCAACGAATCCCAGCGCAGGTAGCCCTCGTGCTGGAACTGCTCGACGTGTTTGGGCGCCGAACCGCCGGCACCGGTCTCGAACAGGCCGCCGCCGTTCAGCAGCGGCACGATCGACAGCATCTTGGCCGAGGTGCCGAGCTCCATGATCGGGAACAGGTCGGTCAGGTAGTCGCGCAGCACGTTGCCGGTGACCGAGATCGTGTCCAGCCCCTTGCGGATGCGGTCGAGCGAGAACTTGGTCGCCTCGACGGGTGCCTTGATGTGGATTTCGAGGCCCTTGGTATCCTCGCCCTTGAGGTAGGTCTCGACCTTCTTGATCAGTTCGGCATCGTGCGCACGCTTGGCGTCGAGCCAGAACACTGCCGGCGTGTTGGTGAGCCGCGCGCGGCGCACGGCGAGCTTGACCCAGTCGCGGATCGGCTCGTCCTTGACCTGGCACATGCGGAACACGTCGCCCTGCTCGACCTTCTGGGTCATCAGCACCTTGCCGTCCTCGGCGACGACGTTGACCGTACCGTCGGCGGCGATGCGGAAGGTCTTGTCGTGGGAGCCATACTCCTCGGCCTGCTGCGCCATCAGGCCGACGTTCGGCACCGAGCCCATGGTTCTGGGGTCGAACGCGCCATTGGCCTTGCAGTCGTCGATCACGGCCTGGAACAGCGTCGAGTAGCAGCGGTCGGGGATCGCGGCGAGCGTGTCGTGCAGCTTGCCGTCCGGTCCCCACATCTTGCCCGACTCGCGGATCATCGCCGGCATCGAGGCGTCGATGATCACGTCGCTGGGGACGTGGAGATTGGTGATGCCCTTGTCGGAGTTGACCATCGCCAGCGCCGGGCGCTTGGCGTACTCGGCCTTGATGTCGGCCTTGATCGCCGCCTTCTCGGCCTCGGGCAGGGTCTCGATCCTGGCCATCATCTCGCCGACGCCGGTGTCGGGATCGACGCCGAGCTTCTTGAAGGTGGCGCCGTGCTTGGCGAAGACGTCGGCGAAGAACACCTTCACGCAGTGGCCGAACAGGATGGGATCGGAGATCTTCATCATGGTCGTCTTGAGGTGCAGCGAGAACAGGATGCCGTCCTTCTTCGCCGCCTCGATGGCGGAGGCGTAGAAGGCGTCGAGCGCCTTGGCGTTCATCACCGAGCAGTCGATGATCTCGGCGGCCTTCAGCGGGATCTTGGGCTTCAGCACCGTGGTCGTGCCGTCCTTGGCGACCAGCTCGATGCGGGCGTTGGTCGGCGCCGCCATCGTGATGGCGACCTCCGAGCCGTAGAAGTCGTTGGCCGTCATGTGGGCGACGCGGGTCTTGGAGTCCTTGGACCACGCGCCCATCTTGTGCGGATGCTTGCGGGCGTATTGCTTGACGGCGCCGGCGGCGCGGCGGTCGGAATTGCCCTCGCGCAGCACCGGGTTCACGGCGCTGCCCAGCACCTTGCCGTAGCGGGCGCGGATTTCCTTGTCGGCCGGCGTCGCGTCGCTGTCGGGATAGTTCGGGATGTCGTAGCCCTTGCCCTGAAGCTCCTTGATCGCGGCCTTGAGCTGCGGGATCGAGGCCGAGATGTTCGGCAGCTTGATGATGTTGGCTTCCGGCTTCATCGCCAGCTTGCCGAGCTCGGCGAGCTCGTCGGGGATCTTCTGGCCGGGCTTCAGCCTGTCGGGGAAGTTCGCGATGATGCGGCCGGTCAGCGAAATGTCGGCGAGGCGCATCTTCACGCCGGCGGTGCCGACGAAGGCCTGGACGATCGGGAGCAGGGAGAACGTGGCCAGGCCGGGCGCCTCATCGACCTTCGTCCAGACGATTTCGAGATCCGACATAGTTGCTCCTCCGTGCGCCGCTTTAGGCTGAAAAACGCTGATTCCGGCCCGTCTTGTTGCACCGCCGCGAGGGAAAGGCAATTGTCACCAAGTCGCGGAAAAAGGGGCTTTCCCCATGGCTTCGAAAGGCGTTTCCACCGGCCGCTGCCTGTGCGGCAAGGTCGAGCTCCGGATCGGCGTGCCGGCGCGCTGGGCCTGGCACGATCATTCGGCCGCGAGCCGCCGCGCGCATGGCGCCGCCTACGCGACCTATGTCGGGTGCTGGCGCAGCCGCTTCCATGTGGCGAAGGGCGCCCGGACGATCACGCGATTCACGGATGCGGCGGGGGACGTGCGCAGCTTCTGCGGCGCGTGCGGCACGCCGGTCTGTTACGAGCGCAAGCGTTCGCCGCAGATGGTCAACGTCCCGCGCGCGCTGTTCGACAGCGGGACGGGGCGCGAGCCGCTCTATCACGTCTCGCTCGAGGATTCGCCCGAGTGGGCCTATCGCGGCGAAAAGCTGAAGCCGCTGAAGGGCTATCCCGGCGTGTTGTGGACCGGCCCGAAGCGGCGGCGCAAGTCAGGACTCGCCGCGCTGTTCGAGTGACGGTGGCCAGCGCAGGGTCGCGATGTCGCCCGCGCCCAGTTCCAGGGTGGCGGTCGCGCCGTGATGTCGGAGCTGGAAGCGCTTCGGGCTCTCGCTGTCGTTCATCACCACCATCACCAGCCTCGACTCGGGCGTCACGCAGACCACGTTGGGCAGTCCGTCCGCTTCGCTCGAGTGAACGCGCACCGAGCCTTGCCGGATGTATCGCGCCGCATGCGCCATCAGATAGTAGCCGGGATTGCGCGTGATCGTGGCGGCGATGGCCGGCGCGCCGTGACGGGGCCTGATCGCGGTGCCGATGGTGATGCCGCCCAGCGCGCCGACGGCGCCGAGACGCGAGTGCAGGGCGTAGCGCGGGTCGGAGGCGAGGTTCCACTCGAGCGCGGTGCGGCTGTCGTTGCGCAGCGTGCCGATGATGACGTTCTTGGTGTGCCAGCGCAGCGCCGGCATGAACTCCTCGGTGGCGGAGATCCATTGCTCGGTGAAATAGACCTTGGTCCGCGGATATTGCGCATGGACCTGCGACATCGCCTCGGGTCCGCCATTGTAGAGGTGCCAGGCGACGCCATCGACGTAGGCGCGCGCCTCCGGGTCCGCGAGCACCGCCAGCGGATAGTCGATGCCGTCGCAATTGTGGTCCCAGCACAGGATGTCGGTGTCCGGCGCGGCCTTGCGCATCGCCGGGCCGAGCACTTTGATGAAGGCGGCCTGCTCGGCGGCGCTCATCACCATGCTGGGCTCGTTGCGCGGGTTCTGCGGCTCGTTCTGCGGCGTCACCGCGCTGACATGGATGCCCTGCGCGCGCATCTCCTCGATGTACTTCACGAAGTACTGCGCGTAGGCCGCGTAGTATTCCGGCTTCAGGCGGCCGGCGATGTAGCTGCCGTTGCTCTTCATCCACGGCGGCGCCGACCACGGCGCGGCGATGATCTTCACCGCCGGATTGATCTTGAGGATCTCCTGCAGCATCGGCACGACCTCGCGGTCCCCGGCCGACAGCTTGAACAGGCCGATGTCGGGAGCCTTGGTGCCGCGCCGCAGGCCCCAGTAGCTGAAATCCTTCCGGCCGAGATCGGAGGCGCCGATGCTGAGCCGCAGGCAGCTCAAGCCCACGCAGTCCTCGCCCGGTCCGAACAATTCGTGCAGCAGCGCCGCGCGCTCGTCCGCATGGAGCCCGGCGAGCAGGTACGCACTGCCGCCGGTCAGCGAGAAGCCGAAGCCCTCGATCGGCTGGAAGGTGCGGCGCTCGTCGACCTCGATCGCGGGAAGCGGCTCCGATGGAGAGGATCGGGAAAAAGCCACCGGCTGCATCGGTTGCAGCGGCGTATTGGCATCACGCGTGACCCAGCCTTCGATCATCCCGTCATCGTCCGGTTCTCCAGCCTACTTCTTTATCTGCTGGTCGCCCGGTTTGCACGGACCCGTGCGGTTGAAGGCGACGGTGGTGTCCATGTCGGGCAGCGGCATGGTCTGGCCGCCCGGCGTCGGGATGTTGCCGCCGTGGCTGTGGCTCCTGCTGGTGAAGGCGTCGGGGCCAGTCTGGGTGATCTTGCCGGCGGCGGTCATCTTGCTGCCGCCGATCATGCACTCCATCACGTAGTCGATCGTATCGCCCGACGGCGTGAAGTTGTTCATCTTGCAGTCCGCGCCGGGAATCTTCGA
>JAFEFH010000191.1 GCA_018240695.1 Pseudomonadota bacterium
CACCGGCGGCGCGTGCGCGGTCTGCGGCGGCGGCGCCGGCTTGGGCGCGGGCGGCGGCGGAGGAGGGGGCGGCGGCGCGGCCGCCGCCTTGGGCGGCTCGGGCGGCTTGCACATCTCTTCCTTCTTCTTGAGGTCCCCCTCGAGCGCGGCGAGCTGGAGACGCAGCTTCTTCTCGTCGGCCTGCGTGTCGTCGAGCGAGGCCTTCAGCACCGGCGTCGGATCGGGCGGCGCTTCGGGCGCCGGCGGCGCCGGCGTTTCGTGGGTGGCGAGATTGAGCGAGGGATCGACCGGCGCGCAGGCGCGCAGCAGCCACGAGGTGATGAGCAGCAGGAGCAACAGCAGCAGGCCGAACAGGAGTGCGCCCAGGAAACGCGACCAGCCGGTGCGCGCGGGCAACAGCATGGCGGGCGCGCTCGCCAGCGCGGCGGCAGGCAAGGGCGCGGGCGCGGCGACCGCGGGCAAGGTCGGCGGGACGAAGCCTTGCAGGCTCGCCGCGGCGTCGGCCTCGTAGCCCCAGGCGACGATGACGGGCCTGTCGCCCACCAGGAAGACGAAGTCGTCGGAAGGACGGCGCGTGGCCAGTTCGAGGGAGCGGCCGATCAGCCGCGCCTCGTCGCTCGAGGTCGAGGCGGCGAGCTCGGCGCCGAGCCCGCGAATGGCATCGAGATGTTGTTCGGCGGTTTGCAGCGCGGCGGCGCGCTCGGTCTCGCTCAGGTCGGCGAGGCGACGCACCTCACCGGAATGCGCGGCGTACCAGTCGATGCCGTCGCCCGCTTCGCGCATCTGCGGCTCGGCGAGAAGATCGGCCGGACCGTCGCCCAGGCGGCGGCGCACGACGGCCAGCAACTGCCCGGCGACCGCGTGCAGCGGGTCGCCGCGTACGCCCAAAGGTCGTACGCCCAATCGCGTGGTCAGGATCAGGGTGGGACGGTCGCCCATCGATTCCGCTGTGGTCACCAGAAGACACTATAACAGCGGTCGAATCAGACTTGTTTATGTCTCCTTCAAGGTCTTTCACCGGGACTGACGAAGGCTCGGGTGCCATTGGCCTCCAGTCGGACGATCGGGGTGCTGAAAACCCGGGACAGCCGGTCGGGGTCGAGCACTTCTTCCGTCGGTCCGAGGGCCGTCAGACGGCCATTTTCGAGGATCGCCACCCGGTCGGCATAGTGGGAGGCCATGCTCAGGTCGTGCAGGACCGCCAGCACGCCCATGCCCCGGTTGGCCCGCCGCCGGGCGCTGGTCAGGGCGGCATGCTGGTGGGAGAGGTCGAGGCCGGAGATCGGCTCGTCGAGCAGCAGGAACGGCTTGCCGCCCGGGCTGGCGTCGCACTGGGCCAGCACCCGCGCGAGCTGCACCCTTTGGCGTTCGCCACCGGACAGAACCGTATAGGGCCGGTCGGACAGGCCGATCGCCTCGGTCTCGGCCAGAGCCCGTTCGGCCAGCGCCCGCATTTCGTGCTCCCGCATCTCGTTGCGATAAGCCATCAGGCCGAGCATCGCGATTTGCAGCGCCGTGAAGTCGAAGGCGACGTTGGACTGCTGCGGCAGCACGGCGCGGCGGCGGGCCAGCGCCGCTTTGTTCCATTTGCCGAGCGGCTGGCCGTCGAGCAGCACATGCCCCGCCGCCAGGGGGCGGTCGCCGCTCAGGGCGCCGAGGAAGGTGCTCTTGCCCGCGCCGTTGGGCCCGATCACCGCCACCACCTCGCCCGGCGCGAGGATGAGGGAGATATCGCTGATCAGCGGCTTGGGGCCGGCGTTGACGCCGACATTCTGTGCCCACAGGACGGTCATAGCCCGTCCTTCCGCGCCCGGCCGGCCAGCAGCCACAGGAAGAACGGTCCGCCGACCAACGCGGTCAGCACGCCGATCGGCAGTTCGGCGGGCGACACCAGCACGCGCGCCAACCCATCGGCCAGCACGAGAAAGGCGCCTCCGAACAGGGCCGCGGCCGGCAGCAAGGTCCGGTGCGAAGGGCCGAGCAGCAGGCGCACGATGTGCGGCGCGATCAGGCCGACGAACCCCACGATGCCGGAGATGGCGACGCTGGCGCCGACCGCCAGCGCGACCTGGGCCACCAGCAGGCGCTTCAGGCGCTCGACATCGACGCCGACATGGCCCGCCTCGCGCTCGCCCAGCGCCAGGGCGTCGAGCAGGTGCGCGGACGGCAGGAGCGTCGGCACGCTGATCGCGAGAACCAGCAGGGCCGGCACGATCGCCGTCCAGGTGACGGCGCCGAAGCCGCCCATGGTCCAGAAGATGAGGGTGCGCAATTGCGCGTCGTCGGCGACGAACACCAGCAGGCCGATGCCGGCCGAGGTCAGCGCGTTGATGGCGATGCCGGCCAGCAGCAGGGTGCCGACCAGCGCGATGCCCTCGCGCTGGGCGAGGCGGTAGACGACCACGGTCGAGGCCAGCCCGCCCAGGAACGCCGCGAGCGGCAGGCACCAGGGGCGCAGGTCCGACGGCACGACATGCATCACCTTCTCCCCCAGCACGATCACCGACACGGCGGCGAGGGCGGCGCCGCTCGACACGCCGAGCAGGCCGGGATCGGCCAGCGGATTGCGGAACAGGCTCTGCATGGCCGCTCCGCCCGCGGCCAGCGCGGCGCCGACGGCAAAGGCCGCCAGCACGCGCGGTGCGCGGATCGCGTAGAGCACCGCCGCCGTCGTGTCGTCGAGCGTGCGGTCGCCCAGGCCGACGGCCGAGAGAAGCTCGGCCGGTCCGACCGGGAAGGCACCGATGCAGAGCCCGGCCACGACGCTGGCCACGGCGAAGACGGCGAACAGCGGCAGCGGTCGCCTGATCGACAGCGCCGTCACCGTGCCCGCGCGAGCTCGGGATGGAGCGCGGTGGCGAGCTGCGTCGCGGCTAGCGGCGTGCGCGGGCCGAAGCCCAGCAGCAGCAACGTGTCGAACTGCAACACGCGGCCCGCCTTGCCGGCCGGCGTCTGGCGCAGCGACGGCTGGTTCAGCACGCCCTCGACGCCGCCCATGGTCTCGACCGTCTGGCGCGTCACCAGCACATAGTCGGCGCGCGAGGCGATCACCGCTTCCGGCGTGAGCGGGCGGTAGCCGGTATAGCCTTCGACCGCGTTGGTGCCGCCGGCGAGGCGGATGATGCCGTCGGCGGCGGTGTGCTGGCCGGCAGCCTGCGGCGCGCCGCTGCCCATCGACAGCAGGAACAGAACACGCGGCTTTGCGGGCGCGCCCTTCAGGCGCTCGGCCAGCGCCGTCATCTCGGCGCGGCCCTGCGCGATCATCGCGGTCGCCTCGGTGGTCTTGCCGACGCGCTTGCCGATGGCCTCGATCTTCTCGACGACGCTGTCGTAGTCGTAGGCGTCGGGCAGGACGAGGACCTCGACGCCGGTCGCCTTCAACTGGTCGAGCGTCGTCGCCGGCCCGGCGGCGGTGGTCGCGATGACCAGGCTCGGCTTCAGCGACAACACGCCTTCGGCCGCGAGGGCGCGCATGTAGCCGACCTGCGGCAGCGCGCGCGCGGCGTCGGGATAGAGGCTCGTGGTGTCGACGCCGACCAGCAGGCTCTCCGCGCCCAAGGCATAGATGATCTCGGTGACCGAGCTGCCGACCGCGACGATGCGGGCCGCCGGACGCGTGCCCTGGGCATGGGCCGGAAGCGCCGCGGCGAGAGCCGCGACGCCGGCGAGGCGGGTGAAGTGGCGGCGCTTCACGATGCCGCCTGCTTCTCGACGCCCGACACGATGGCGCGCCACGTCTCGAGCTCGGGCTTGCCCGGCTTGCGCACGCCGAACATCAACAGGATGTTGCGGCCCAGCGCGTCGAACGCCTCGATCGAGGTGACGACGCCGTCCTCGGTCGGCTTGCGCACGGAGAAGACGCGCGCCACGGCCTCTTCCCGCAGATGCAGGTTGAAGATCGGATCGAGCACGTTGAACCAGCCATGCGTCTCGACCAGGCGATGGATCGGGCCGCTGTGGATCTGGATGCAGCCGCGGTTGCCGACGAAGATCATGATCGGCGTCCGCTGCTCGGCCGCCTTCTCCATCGCCCCGCGCAGGGCGCGCGGCGGAAGTTCGCGCGCGAACTCCTCACCGACCAGGCGCAGCGCCTGCACGCGCCCGACCTTGAACTTGCCCAGCATGCCGAAGAACTCGTGCGTGTCCTTCATGGCGCGCCACGCCGCGCGCAGCCCCTCGACGTCGATCTCGGCGTCGGGCCGGTCGACCGGCTCGGCCGGGCGCGGCGCGATCGTCACCTTGGGCGACGTCGCGGCGGTATGGCGCGCGACCAGCGCCTCGAAGGCGGCGCGGTCGGTCTCGTCGGTGGCATAGATCTTGTGCACCGCCTCGCCAGAGCCGTCGAAGAACTGCAGGCTGTGACGCTCGCCGGTCTTGATCGGCTCGCGCACCGCGAAGCCCAGCTTCCACTGGCCGGGGAAGAGACGCAGGTCGATGTCGGGTCCGAGCACGACGCCGTGCGGGCCGCTCACCTGCACGTCCTCGAAGCGGCCGTGGCGCTCGTGCACGCAATGATCGTTGCGGGTCAGGCACATCACGCGACCGACCTGCGGCATCTCCTCGAGCAGCTTGCGCCACTCGCCCGACAGCGGCGTGGCCGTGGTGCCGACGCCCAGCGCGACGAGGTCGGCCTCGCTGACGCCGAGCGTCGTGGCGGCGTCGCGAATGCGCAAGGCGGGTTTCTCCCCACGCAGGCGGGTCCAGCGGGTGGCGAGGTCTTCGGTCGAGAGCATGGTTGTCTCCTTTCAGCTCAACGCAGATGAAAACGGACGGGGATTTCGACCCAGGCGGTGACGGCATGGCCGTTGCGGATCGCCGGCATGAACTGCCAGCCGCGCACGGCGACCAGGGCCGCACGGTCGAGCAGCTCGAAGCCGCTGCCGCGCCACAGCAGGATCTCGGCAGCAGAGCCGTCGGGCGCGAGGCGCACGCGCACCAGCGCCTCGCCCTGCTGGCCGAGGTCGCGGGCGCGCGGCGGGTAGACGGCGGGGCGCGGCGGGACGCGAAAGCGCGGATGATGTTCCCAGACGATCGCCGACGTCGCGGCCGACGCGGTCTGCGTGATCTCGGCGGTGCCGGTATCGGGCGGCGCCACGGTCTGCGTCACATCCGAGGCAGGCTGCGGCGCGCGCGGCGCGGCCTTCGGCTTTGGCTTGGGTTGCGGCTGTGGCTGTGGCGGCGCGGGCTTCGGCGGCGGCGGCGGATCGGCAGCCTTCAACTCCGACACTTCGACGGGTGGCGGCGGCTCGACCGGCTTTATGTCCGTCGTCTGGACGGGCGGCGGCGCTTCGGGTGTCGGCACGTCGATGACGGCTTCGGGTTCGGCGGCGCCCTGCGGCGCGGGCGCGGCAAGGGCGAGCTCAACCAATAGGGCGGGTTCTTCGGACGGCGTGCTGCCGGAGGTGCCGGCGAACAACAGCGGCACCAGGGCAAGTCCGTGCAAGGCGAGCGATAACGCCACCGACACGCGGGGACCGCGTGCCGATGGCGTCGGCAGTCGAACGGCAGAGAGGGCTGCCGTGACTACCATTTAAGCGTGAGGTTGGCGCCGAAGTACCGGCCCGGTTGCGCGTAGCGGTCGAGCGTGACGTTGGTCGTCGCGACGCCGATCACGTCCTGGGAGTTCCAGTACTTCGCGTCGGTGATGTTCCACACGCCGACATTGAACTTGGCGTGTTCGTTCACGGTGTATCCGACGGTGGCGTCGAGCGTGTAGTAGGCCGGCGTCTTGAAGTATGTCGGCTGGCTCACCTGGTCGTGCGCGCCGACCACCGTGTTGATCAGCTGCACGCCGAGGCCGGTCTCGTAGCCGTAGCGCAGGCGCGCCTGCGCCTTCCACGGGTCGACCGAGTCGATGGGCAGGCCGGTCGCCTGGTCGGTTCCGTTGGCGTAGGCGAAGTAGCCCAGCACCGCCCACTGCGGCAGGAAGCGATACTCGCCGCGCGCCTCGAAGCCCCAGATCCTGACGGCGCCGAGGTTGACGTACTGGAACTGGGTGATCGGGCCGGCCATGCCGACGACGGTCGTGTCGATGAAGTTGTTGTACAGGTTGTAGAAGGCCGAGATCTGCCAGCTCGAGCCGCTCTTGTACTTGCCGCGCGTGCCGATCTCGAAGCCGTCGCTGGTTTCGGGCTTGAGGTTGCCGTTGGGCAGGATCTGGTAGAACGACGCGGTGTTGTTGAACGCGAAGTTGGCGTTGTCGTACGGCGGCGCGCGGAAGCCGCGGGCGTACTGGAAGAAGCTCGAATACTCGTCGGTGAAGCGATAGAGCAGGCCGAGCTTCGGCGAGACCGACAGGTAGTTGCTGGCCTGCGGCAGCACCGACACCGCGCCGCTGGAGCGCCAGAAGTCGGCGTCCGGATTGGGCGACAGACCGTAATAGTCGAGGCGGACCGCCGGCGTGACCGTGAGCTTGCCCGCCTTGACCTCGTCCTGCACGTAGGCGCCGGCCTGGATCGTGTTGGTGTCGGGGAAGTTCTTGTTCGGGAAGTTCTCGCCGCCCGAGGCCAGCGTCGTGACGCCGCTCGCCAGCGTCGTGGCCACGCGCAGGCGCGGACGGGTCGTCGTGGTGTACGAGAACGACAGGCCGTAGGTGAAGTTGTTCACCAGGTCGAACAGCTTGGCGTCGGTGTTGAGCTGGAGCTCGGCGCCCCAGATGTTCTGGTTGAACTGGAAGGCGCTGTCGCGCCGGTTGGTCGGGATCGCGCCGCCGACGGCGCCGCGCAGCTGGTAGGTGTTCTCGATGCGGTTGGACGACGAGAAGTACGTCATGAGGTCGAGACGGTCGACGAAGCCGATCGGCGCGTCGTGCACCCACTGGGCGCTGATGCGGTAGCGCTGCGCGCGGTCCCACGCCCATTCGTCGTAGACCTTGGTGAACAGCGAGGGGAAGTCGCCGAAGTCCGACAGGACCTGCGTCGTGGTCATCTTGTCGTAGTACTCGCCGATCACGCGGATCGTATCGACGTCGTTGGGCCGGAACACGGCCTTGGCGAGGAAGTTGTTCTCGTACCAGTTCTGCGGATTGGGGCCGAGCGAGGACTGCGCCGGCGTCATCTCGTGGCCGTCGCGGCGGGTATAGAGGCCCATGAACTCGACCTTGCCCGCGCGGCCGGCGATGGTGCCGCTCTCGGCGAAGCTGCGGTCGGCGCCGCTGTAGCCGGCCTTGAGGCTGGCGAAGTAATCGCGGCCGCCGGGCTTCAGGTAATCGCCCGGATCCTTGGTGGTGTAGGCCACGACGCCGCCCAGCGCGTCCGAGCCGTAGAGCGCGGAGGCGGGCCCGCGCACGATCTCGACCTGCTTCACGCTGTCGAGGTCGACGACGTCGCGCGTGTAGCCGGTCGGCGAGCCGCCGTTGCTGCCGGGGAAGTCGGGCACGCGCACGCCGTCGGACAGGATGACGACGCGGTTGCCGCCGATGCCGCGGATCACGTAGTTCGTGAAGCCGCCGCGGGTGGCCTGGTTGCCGACCGAGACGCCCGGCTCGTCGCGCACCAGGTCGCGCATGTTCGTCATGTTGTCGCGATCGATGTCGTCGCTGGTGATGATCGAGACGGTGCCGGGCACCTCGTCGATCGGCCGCTTGGTGCGGGTCGCCGCCGTGGTCACGGCGTCGAGCTGCGTCGGAGCGGCTTGGGTTTGCGTGGGTGCCTGCGCCTGAGACGGTGCGGGCTGGGTTTGCGCCAGTGCCGGCGCGGCGATCGCGGTGGTCGCGAGAAGAAAGACGAGATACGAGCCAGTTTTCATAGCCAAGTGCCCCAAATCACTAAAAGGGAGCCTGGCTGGCGGATTGGTCCGAGCGGACCGGCTGGCTGGGCAGTGTGTGCCGAAGAGAGGATTCCTTCGGTGTTCTTATTTTGTCAGGATGAGTTTGTTCGATGCGGTGATGCGCAGGCGGTAGGTCTCTTCGCCGTGCCGGATGATCAGCTCGCGACGCCCACCCATCAGGGTGGTGCTGTCGATCACGAGCGGATTGGTCCCCCCTGACTCCGGCTCAGCCGCCCGCGCGATCCGCGGCGGATAGTTCATTCGCTTCTCCCTCTCCCCTTTGAAGTTGCGATTGACTCGCAATCGCATAAGATGAAGCTTCTGTCAATCGGGTTTCAGAAGTGGTGAGGCGATGGAAAGTTCGGTGGAACAGCGACTTAGCCCCCTCCAGACCAGTCCGCGCGCGGGCTGTGGCCGTCCCGGCTGCGCCTGCGCCTTGCCGATGGGCGAGCGTTTCGTGCTCTGGGCGCTGCGCCAGTGGCAGCAGGACCGCTCGCTGCCGGCCGAGGGGTCGGCGCTGCATCGCGGCTTCAAGATGGCCGGCCTGCTCGACGCGCTACCTGACTTCGCCATCGCGATGGATGCGTTCCTGTTCGGCGCGCGCCGCGCCATCCATGTTCATCTGCCGACCTGCTCGCAGGTCAGCGGCGACGAGGCGACGCTGGTTGCCCTGTGCGGCCTCGCGCAGAGCGATCACGACAGCCTGATGATGGCCTCGCTCGACGTGCTGATGGCGCCGACGGCGTCGCGTGTCGCGGGCATCCGCCTCAAGGCCTTCGCGGTCGCCCTCGCGCAGGCCGGGCTTCGACTGTCACCAGCGGCGGGCGAGCCCGGCGCGAGGCTCAACTGATGAAGACCTGCGATCCCGACCGCCTGGCCGACCTGCATCGCGCCATGGAGCTGATCTCCGACGCCGTCTCGCAGCTTCCCGACAG